>JAFLDI010000183.1 GCA_017302485.1 Burkholderiales bacterium
GGCCTGCTTGCGTGCGTCGTCACGCGACAAGCCCAGGCCGGACACCAGGCTGCCCATCGAGGCCAGGGTGCGCAGTCGCGCCACTTCCAGGTCAGCCACGGCCATGGTCAGTGAGCGGCGCGCGGTGTAGACCTCGTTCTCGGCGTTCAGCAGGTCCAGCAGGCTGCGCTGGCTGATGTCGAACTGCTGGCGGTACGCATCGCGTGCCTTCTCGATGGCCGCCACGTTGCGTTCCAGGTAGGCCTGCTGCTCGACCAGCTTGCCCACGTCGTTGTAGGCGATCGCGGTGGTCTGGCGGGTGTCGCGGCAGGCCTTGTCGCGCAGGTCGTGGGCCTGGTTGATCAGGTTGGCGGTCTGACGCTGGCGGGCGTCGTCAGCACCACCGTTGAACAGGTTCCAGTTCAGCACGATCTGACCCAGGATGTCGCGCTTCTGGTTCTCGACGCCGTCAAAGTTGTGGCCGGCGCCGGCGCGCAGGCGGGCTTCGATGCGCGGCTGGTAGGCGCCCTTGCGGGCCGAGGCCTGCTCCTTCACGGCGCGCAGGTTTTCGATGGCCGCAGAGACCACGGGGCTGTTGATGGCCGTGGCTTCCAGCGCGGCAGACTGGGTGGCCGGCAGCGTGCGGACGGCCTGGCCAGACAGCGAGCCGGCGGGTGGCATCTCGCCAACGATGCGGCGGTAGCGCTCGGTCACGTCGTGCAGGTTGGCCTTCTCGGTCACCAGGTTGGACTCGGCCAGGGCCAGGCGCGCGGCGGCCTGATCCAGATCGACGCCGCGGGCCACGCCGGCGCGCACACGGGCCTGGATCTGGTCATGCACATACTTGTGCTGGACATAGTTCTGTTCGGCCAGGGCCACCAGGGTGCGGAAACGCTGGACGTCGAAGGTGGCGCGGCCGGCCTCCAGGGCTGCCTGCTCGGTGGCGTCGGCGAACTCGAAATAGCGGGCGAGCTTGCCATGGCGCGCGCGACCCACCTCGCTGCTGGTGACAAGACCGTCCCACAGAAGCTGGGTCGCGGTGATGGCCACGCCCGCACGGTTCAGGCTCTGGCTGTCCGGGCCCAGGCGGCCGGTGATGACATCGTTGTTGCGGCCCACATCGGCGCTCAGGTCGACCTTCGGGCGCAGGCCGCCGGCGGCCACATCGACTTCGTCCATCGAGGCACGCAAGGCGTTCAGCTTGGCTGCCACATCAGGGCTGGTCTCGATGGCCTTCTGGGCGGCGGTGGTGACCGCGGCGTTCTGTGCAAAGGCGGAGGCGCAGGCGAGCGCGGTGGCACTCAGGCAGAGGATGGTTCGCTTCATGACTGAATTAGGGGGTTCGACGATGGTGACCGAATGTAATGGAGTCGACTGCGACAAACTCATTCGTATCCTAGGGGGGCAGGGAAAGTGATGGTGCCGTGTGGCATACCACAGGCTGGTTGTGGCCGGGTTGCCACATTCTGACCGGGCACCTGTCTCAAGGGGTGGCCATCGGATGCCGATGTCCGAGGGATGGTTACATCGCCCCAGGGTCTTGTTTCGCGCCTTCGCCGGGGCTTGTCGCCGCTGGCATGGGCCGGGACGTTCGTGCTGGCAGCGGTGTTGGCCCTGCACGTGGACACCGGGCTGGCCTGGGATGCCCAGCGGCTTCTGAGAGGGGCGCAGTCCTTGGGGGAACTGGCGACGCGCAACGCATCGGCCGTGCAGGAGCTGGTGCTGCAGATGCCATCGCGCGACGAGGCGGCCAGGGTGGCCGCTGTCAATGAGTTCTACAACCAGCGGATCGGGTTTCGTTCGGACCATGATCTATATGGCGTGTCGGATCACTGGGCGAGCCCGCTGGAAACACTGGCGCGCGGCGCAGGGGACTGCGAGGACTTTGCGATTGCCAAATATTTCACGCTGGTCGCATCCGGGATTCCGCAGAGAAAGCTGCGCCTGGTGTATGTCCGGGCCATGGACCTGGGATTGGCCATACCCCACATGGTGCTCGCCTACTACCCGATGCCGGATGCTGATCCATGGGTGCTGGACAACCTGGTGCACGGCCTTCGTCCGGCCTCGGCGCGCCCGGACCTGACCCCGGTGTTCAGCTTCAATGCCGAGGCCATCTGGGAAGGCGTCGGCACGGCCCCGGTGAAGGGCGCCGCCACCGAGCGGCTGTCGCGCTGGGCGGCGGTTCTGAAAAAAGCACGAGAGGAAGGCTTCTGATGCCAGAGTCAGCCACCCCGGCGAAGGGGTATAACCCAGGCTCGGAGGAAGCATGTCCCTGATCCGCCAAGTCTGGCTCCTGCTGGTGGTCACGCTGACCGTGGCTTTTCTCGGCGCAGTGGGTGTGTCGCTGAGCACCGCGCGTGAGTACCTGCAGACCCAGCTCACAGCCAAGAACAATGACACCGCGCAGGCCCTGGCGCTGACGCTGGGCCAGCAGCGGGGCGACCGCACGGCCATCGATCTGATGCTGGCCTCTCAGTTCGATACTGGCGCCTACCAGCGCATTGAGCTGCTGGCGGCTGATGGCACACGGCTGTCCAGCCGCATCGCGCCGCCGCGCTCGTCGGCCGTGCCCACCTGGTTCGTCGAACTGCTGCGTATCGAGCCGGCCATCGGCGTGTCGCAAGTGGGCGATGGCTGGAAACAGATCGGTCGGCTCGAAGTGGCCAGCCAGGTCAGCTACGCCTATGAGCAACTCTGGCGTGGCGCGCAGGTCACCACCGGGCTGCTGGCGCTGTTGGCAGTGCTGACCGGGGCCCTGGCCTGGGCTGGCGTGCGGCGCATTCGGCAGCCCTTGCAGGCGGTGGTGGCCCAGGCGGCGGCGCTCACCGAGCGGCGCTTCGTCACCGTCAGCGAACCGCAGGTGCCTGAACTGCGCGATGTCACGCGAGCGATGAATGGCATGGTCACGCGCCTGAAGGCCATGTTCGACGAGCAGGCGGGCCAGGTCGACCAACTGCGGCGCCGGGCCAATTGCGATGAGTTGACCGGCGTGTCCAACCGGACGCACTTCTTGAGCCGCCTGAAGGCAGTGTTGAGCAGTGAGGACGGCCCGGCGGCCGGCGCCCTGCTGCTGATTCGCCTGACCGACCTGCAGCGGCTCAATCGCCAGCTGGGACACGCCGGCACTGACGCCTTGCTGCGCGATGCCGCTTCGGCACTGATCGAATCCGCCGCCCGCCACGCCCAGCCCGAGGTGGGGCGCCTGAATGGCTCGGACTTCGCCATGCTGCTGCCGGACATCGGCTCCCTGCGTGAGCCGGCGGTGGACGTGGGCGCCAGGCTGCGTGGCGTGCTGCGACAGCATGGCGTGGGCTCTTCGGCCGTGGTCGGAGCCGTGCGCTGGTGGCATGCGGCGCCGGTGTCGTCCCTGCTGGCCGCTGCCGACCAGGCCCTCGCCCGTGCCGAGTCGCGCGGGGCTTTTGCCGTTGAAGTGGACGATTCAGGTGAAGGCCTGGTGCTGGGTCAGGAGGCCTGGCGTCAACGGATCGACACGGCCATCCTGCAGGGGCGGGTCAGTCTTGTCGAGTTCCCGCTGGTCGCGGCAGACCTGTCCGAAGTGCATCGCGAATGCCCGCTGCGCATGCAGATCGATGAGGGCGGCGAGTGGCTGCCAGCAGCCCAGTGGTTGCCAATGGCGCGCCGCGTCCAGCAGATGGACCGGATCGACCTGATCGCCGTGTCGCAGGCGCTGTCGGCGATCGCTGCGGACGGCGTGCCACGTGCGGTCAACATCAGCCCGGGCTCGCTGACCGAGTCGGACTTCCTGCCCAGTCTGCGGTCCCTGCTGTGGGAGCGCCGCGAAGCCGCACCCGGCCTGTGGCTGGAAATGGCGGAAGGCGGGGCCATGCGACAGTTGCCGGCGCTGCGCGAGCTGGCGGCGCTGGCGCATGCGCGGGGGGCCCGTCTGGGCCTGGAGCATGCCGGGCATGAGTTGGGCGACGCCGGCATCCTGCTGGAGGCGGGACTCGATTTCGTCAAGCTGGATGCCTCGCTGATCGAGGGCGTGGCCGATGATGCGGCCCGCAGGGAGCACTGCGAGAGCATTGCGCGCATGCTGCACGGCATCGGCCTGCAGGTCTACGCAGAAGGCGTGGGCGACGAGCGTGACGCCACCGCCCTGTGGGTCTGTGGCATGGACGGCCTCACGGGCCCGGTCGTGGCGCGGCTGCTGGACGGGCGCCAGCGCTGACAAGAACACAGGGCCGGCCCCTCGCGAGAGGGGGCCGGCCCTGTTGTGCCCCGGCCAGGCGGCCGGGGCTTCGAGATCGGGCTGGATCAGGTCCCGTTGTCGGTCAGCAGCTTGTTGCGGTTGATCAGCTCCTGGATGATCTGGGCGTCGGTGGCCGTGCCCGTCAGCCCCAGGGCCGTGCGCAGGTCCACCCCCGTGAGCGTGATCGACTGGTCGGTCTTGCTCGGGTCGTAGACACCATTGAGGAAGCCGCCGATCGAGCTGATGCGGATCGTCGTCGTTCCCGGCGTGGTCGTGGTGTCGAAGTCCAGGTAGTTCTGCAGGTTGTTGACTGCGCTGGTCGATACCCACTCGCCCACCAGGAAGTCGCGCAGGTCGAGCACATCACCGCCAGCCCCCGCCGCTGCGGCGTTGAAGTCGGTGATGGTGTCGACATGCGTGGCACCTCGATCGGCCAGCGTCCACGCGAAAGTGTCGCTGCCGTTGCCGCCGGTCATGGTGTCATTGCCCGTGCCACCCCAGATCGTGTCGTTGCCGTCGCCGCCATTGAGGATGTCGACACCGGCACCGCCGTCCAGCACGTCGTTGCCGGCGTTGCCGTTCTGAGTGTCGTTGCCGTCACTGCCAATGAAGCGATCGGCGTTGGCCGTGCCGGTCTGGTTGTCGTTGTTCAGCGTACCGAAGAGGTTGTTCAGGTTCTCGCCGGTGATGTCGCGCTCGGTCAGGCGGGCCATGATGTTCAGATCGACCTGCAGCAGGTCAGAACTGGCAGTGGAGCCGTTGCCCGATTCCGTCGCAGTCGCCTGCACACCGAAGGTGATGTGACCCGTCACGTTGGTCGGCAGACGCAGCACCGCGCTGGAGAGCTCGGTACCCAGGATCGTGATGTTGCCGTTGGCGTCGACGTTGTAGGTTCCGCTGGCGGTGACGATTGAGGTGCCCGCCAGCAGGCCAGAGAACGTCAGGCGCAGGGTCTCGGAGCCGTCTGTATCGACCAGACTGGTGGTGACATAGCGCGCCAGCGACACACCGGTGAAGGTGCCGCCGTTGGCATTGACCACGCCCGCGCCGACCGATGCCACCGAGATGTCATCGATCATGGCGCCGCGACCACCCAGCTCGTACTGCGTCCGGTTGGTGCGGATCTCCAGTCGGTGGGTCTGACCATCCCCTTCGAAGTGGAACTTGACGTTCTTCCAGTCCAGGTAGGACTGCGGGCTGGTGGACGAGTACTCCCGCACCAGCACGCCGTCCACATAGAAGCCGAAGGTCGTGAAGCCTGTGCCATAGCCGGGGCGTCCTGCGTAGTCGAAGGACAGTTCATAGATCTGTCCCGACTGGGTGGCGATATCCCGCCCAATCCCCAGAGTCTGCGGCAGGGTGTCGTCACCCGAGTCGTTGAGCTCGAGGATGTCGTCGCCATTGCCTGCGGCGGCCACGACCTTGCTGAACACCCACTGGTTCGAGTCGGAGTTCTGCGTGTAGCCCTGATCGTCGAAGTTGCTCCAGACCTCGAAGCCGTCCAGGCCGCCGGGCTGGATCTCACCCGTGTCGATGCGAGTCCATCCTTCAAACGTGGTGACGTTGGCGTTCGAGGTGCTGGTGTACCGGCCGTTTCCGTCGGGGCCTTCGTTGACGTTGGCTTCCCAGCTGTTGCTGAAGACGATCGAGCCACTGGTCAACGGGTTCGTCACGGTCAGATTGGGCTTGTCGGCCACTGGCGTGACGTCGATGCTCAGGGTGCTGCTGGATCCGGTGTTGGTGGTGTAGGTCACCACCGGCACCGTCCCCGACCAGTGGGCCACCGGCGTGAAGCTGTAGTCGCCATTGCCCAGCAACTGGAAGCTGCCGATGCCCGACAGGTTCACCGTGTCACCGGCCTGGTGCGAGACGCCGTTGATCACGAAGCTGGCCACCGACAGGACGTTGTCGATGTCGCTGTCGTTGCTCAGCACGTTGCCTGTGGCCTGGCTGTCTTCCAGCACCGTCTTCGTGTCGGCCACCAGCACCGACGGATCGTCGACATTGATGATGTCCGGGCCCAGGATCAGCCTCGCTGTGTCGAAGCCGCCGTGGCCATCGGTGATGGTGTAGGTGGCTTGCGGGATCAGCCCGTCGTAGTTGGCCGCCGGGGTGAAGGTGAACGAGCCGTCCTGGCGCACCACCAGCGTGCCAATGGCCTGGCCCAAGGCGTTGCGGATGTCCGCGGTGGCGCCGGGCGCGAAGGTCTCAAGCGAGCCGTCGCCGTTGACGTCGATGGCGAACTCGGTGACCGTCAGCGTGTCGCCGTCGATGTCCGAGTCGGCCACCGGGTCGGTGATGACATTGCCGTTGACGGCGGTGTCTTCGGTGACCGTGTAGGTGTTGTCGGTGGCGTTGGGGTCGTCGTTGACGTCGATGATGTCCGGGCCGAGGATCAGCTTGGCGGTGTCGAAGCCGCCCTTGCCATCGGTGATGGTGTAGGTGGCTTCGGGGATGGTGCCGTTGTAGTTGGGCGCCGGGGTGAAGGTGAAGCTGCCATCGCCGCGCACGATCAGGGTGCCCACGCTGGTGCCGTCGGCCAGGGTGATCGTGGCGGTGCTGCCGGCGGCGAAGGTGTCGAGCGAGCCGTCGCCATTGGCGTCGATGGCGAACTCGGTGACCGTCAGCGTGTCGCCGTCGATGTCCGAGTCGGCCACCGGGTCGGTGATGACATTGCCGTTGACGGCGGTGTCTTCGGTGACCGTGTAGGTGTTGTCGGTGGCGTT
>JAFLDI010000184.1 GCA_017302485.1 Burkholderiales bacterium
TGACCAGCAGGATCACGTACGGCACCGTCTGCCCCAGGGGGCCGGCGCTGATGTCGCCCCGCGGCACCGCCTGCGTGCCCTGGTACAGGCCCCACAGCAGCGCGCCAAAGGTGGCCGAGATGATGAAGGCCACCAGCATCGAACGCACACGGGTGCGCTTCTTCGCGGTGTCGAAGGCGGCTTCGGTGGAGTCGGCGAAGCGCTGGGCCTCGCGCGGCTCGGCCACATAGCTCTGCACCACCGGAATGGCATTGAGCACCTCGGCGGCGATGGCCGAGGAGTCGGCCACCCGGTCCTGGCTGGCGCGGCTGAGCTTGCGCACGCGCCGGCCGAAGGTCAGGGCCGGCAGCACCACCACCACCAGGATGCCCAGCACCTGGAACATCACCCAGGGGTTGGTGATGACCAGCATCACCAGCGCGCCGATGCCCATCACCGTGTTGCGCAGGCCCATGCTGAGGCTGGAGCCGACGACCGTCTGCACCAGCGTGGTGTCGGTGGTCAGGCGCGACAGCACCTCGCCGGTGGCGGTGGTCTCGAAGAAGGCCGGGCTCTGCCGCACCACATGCGCGTAGACGGCATTGCGCAGATCGGCGGTGATGCGCTCGCCCAGCCAGGTCACCATGTAGAAGCGGCAGGCGGAGAACACGCCCAGCGCCACGCCCACGCCGAACAGCGCCAGGAAGTGCTCGCGCAGCGCCATCACGCGCTGGCCCGGGTCGGCCGAGACGATGCCCTGGTCCACCAGCGACTTCAGCGCTGCCGGCAGCAGCAGCGTAGAGACGGCGGCCAGCACCAGGAACAGCAGGGCCAGCCCGATCTGCGGGCGGTACGGGCGCAGGAACGGAACGAGACCGGACAGCGACTGGGGGCTGGCGGCAGCGGGGCGGTCGGCAGGGGTGGACATGCCCCGAGTGTAGAAGCCGGCTGTGCCGGCCCTTCAGGCCGGGGGGGACTTCGGCGGCGGCAACGGCTTGATGCCGCGCCGAGTCAGCGCCTCACGCAGCAGGAACTCGACCTGGGCGTTGGCGCTGCGCAGCTCCTGCGCGGCCAGGCGCTCGATCTCGGCCCACAGCACAGGGTCAATGCGCAGCGGGTAGCTCTTCTTGCCGGGGCTGGCCATCAGTCGCGGCGCCTGGGCGGCAGGCCTGGTGGGTCATCGGGAAACCAGCCCCAGGCCGGGTCGCGGGCGCCGCGCCTGAGCAGCGCCTGGCCCAGGTGACCCAGCACCCAGGCCAGCGCGGCCACCACAGCCACCAGCACGACCACCGCCAGCAGCGAGGGGCCGAGTACCGTGGTCCAGTGCCTTTGCGGCGCCAGAGAACGCGCTGCCAGGACCGCCAGCGCGCCAAGCGCCAGGGCCGCCACCGTCAGCCGGGGCATCAGCAGGTTCATGGCTCAGTTGTAGAGCGTGCCGGTGTTGACGATCGGCTGTGTGTCCTTGTCGGAGCACAGCACCACCAGCAGGTTGCTGACCATCGCGGCCTTGCGCTCATCGTCGAGTTGCACGATCTCGCGCTCGGACAGGCCCTTGAGCGCGGCCTCAACCATGCTGACTGCGCCGTGCACGATCTTGGTCCGCGCAGCGATCACCGCCTCGGCCTGCTGGCGGCGCAGCATGGCCTGGGCGATTTCCGGCGCATAGGCCAGGTGGGTCAGCTTGGCGTCGACCACGCGCACTCCGGCCGGCTCGAAGCGCTGCTGCAGCTCGGCCTGCAGCGCCTGGGCCACCTCGTCGAGGCTGCCGCGCAGCGTGGGCTCGTGGCCGGCGTCGGTATCGCCGTCGTCGTAGGCGTAGCGCGAGGCCAGGTGGCGCAGCGCGCTCTCGGCCTGCAGGGCGACGAAGCGTTCGACATCGTCGACCGAGAAGCTGGCCTGCGCGGTGTCGTGCACCTGCCAGACCACGGCGGCGGCGATCTCCACCGGGTTGCCGCGCTTGTCATTGACCTTCAGGGTGGACATGTTGAGCGTGCGCGCCCGCAGCGAGACGGTGTGCTTGACATACAGCGGGTTGGCCCATCGCAGGCCTTCGCTGCGGTCGGTTCCCTGGTAGGCGCCGAAGAGTGTGAGCAGAGCGCCGGTATTGGGCTGCAGCATGTACAGGCCGGCCGCCAGAACCAGCGCCGCCAGCAACAGGCCAATGGCCAGCGCCAGCGAGCCGGAACCCTCCCGCAGGCCCAGGAACTGCCAGACTGCGGCGGCCAGCATGGCCAGTGCCACCATCACCACGGGGTAGCCACTGACAGTGGCCACCGGGCGTTCGACATGGTCCGAGCGGTGCATGCGGGGCTCCAGGCGGTAAATCAAAGTGATATCACTCTAGGCGGGATGCGCCCCCTCTGTCAAGTCCGACCGGCGGGCTCAGAGGTTGCCGGCAAACAGCTTGCGGATGAACAGCTTCTTGAAGTCCACCGCGTCGTCCAGCCCCAGCCGATGCAGGTAGGCCGGCGGGGCCTCGCGGTTCTCCCACAGGGCTTTGAGGGCCTGCAGTACCAGCTCGACCGGGTGTTCGGTGGCCTTCTTCAGGCGCTTGAGGGCCCGCACGATGTGCAGCTCGTCGGGCGTCAGGTCGGTGCCAAAGGGGAAGTCGGGCAGGGCGCCGGCTTCGCTCCAGGGGTGCAGGGCGGTGTCCAGTGAGGCGGGCAGGTTGTGGCGGTGGGCCTCGGGCACCTGCCACCCGGGCTCCAGCTTGCCCTGCGACTGGGCGGCGCGGATCAGCTCGTCCTGGAAGCGGCTGTCGGCCACGCAGATCAGGCGCTTGACCACGTCGCCGTCCGACTGTCCGCGCAGGTCGGCCACGCCGTACTCGGTGATGACGAGATCGCGCAGGTGCCGCGGGATGGTGGCGTGGCCATAGGACCAGACAATGCTGCTTTTCAGGCCGTCCCGGTGCTCGTGGGTGGCCCGCAGCATCAGCACCGAGCGGGCATCGGGCAGGGCATGGGCCATGGCGACGAAGTTGTACTGCCCACCCACGCCAGAGACCACCTGGCCGCTTTCCAGCCCGTCGGACACGGCGGCGCCCAGCAGCGTCACCATCATCGTGGTGTTCATGAAGCTGGCCTGGTGGCGCTGCGCGCGCTTGAGCTCCATCTCGCCACGCTGCTGTCCATAGAGCTGATTGATGAAGTCGATGCGGGTCATGTCGATCTTCGCCAGGCGGCTGCGCGGCATACGGCGCAGCCGCTCGTAGAAGTCGCCCGGGCCGAGGAAGAAGCCGCCGGTCATGAAGACGCCCTGCATCAGCCGCGTACCCAGCCACGACGAGCAGATCGCCCGGAAGGCCTCGGTGTCCTCCAGGTCGTTGCGCAGGCGGGTCTCGCCGTCGACGATGTCGTGGCCGTCGCGGCGAAGACCGGCTTTCAGGATGCCAAAGTGGCCGAGAAAGTCGAGGTCGCGCTGGCGCAGCGGCGAGTCGATGCGGCCCGCCTCAAGCAGCGCGCGCAGCGTGTCCGGCGTGACCGCCAGGTCGGTGATGCGACCGGCGTTGATCAGCTCCTGCAGCGCCGCATCGTCGAACACCTCGCGGCGCACGATGCCGGCCTCGATCAGCTGCAGGAAGCCGTTGACGAACATTTCGGAGCAGCCGTACAGGCCCTGCTCGAAGCGGCCGGTCTCGCGGCCGGCCAGGCCGTCGGGGCACAGCGAACCCAGGATGCGGCGGAAGTCGGCGCCCTGGCGCTCCCGCAGGATCAGGGCCTGCGCGATCGCGTCGCCCAGCGAGCCGATGCCGATCTGCAGCGTGCCGCCATCGCGCACCAGGCTGGCGGCGTGCAGGCCGATCGCGTAGTCGGCGGTGCTGACCTTGCCGTTGGGCGGGGCGAACAGCTCGTGCGTCGCGCGCGGGTCGGTCACGACGAGGTCGAAGAAGCCGGGCGCCACTTCGGCATGGTTGGGCATGAAGGGCATGCGCTGATTGACCACGGCCACCTTCAGCAGCGGCAACCCCTGGGCGGCATAGCGTTCGGCGATTTCGAAGGTGAGGTCGGGGTTGCTGGACAGCGACAGCCGCCAGGCCTCAGCGTCGCCCTCGCTGGCCACCGCCTGGGCCAGCACATTCATGCCCTGCAGGCCCATGTCGCGGGCGACGAAGGTGTAGTTGGTGCTGATGTAGCCCTGCTGGGCAGCGGCATTGCCCAGGTAGTCGCCGGTCTTCAGGAAGAACTCGCGCACCTCGATGTGGGCGGGCAGGGTGCCGGCACGGCTGTCCTTCACGTAGTCGAGATCGGGGTAGTCGGCGAACACGCGCTCCACCAGCGGCGCCAGGAAGTGCCGCTCCAGTTCGCTCTTGCCCACCGGCTTCTCCAGCGACAGTGCGGTCACGATGCGCAGACGGCGCGTCGACTGGCTCTTCATCCGGCGGTACAGCGCGTTGACGAAGGGATTGGGCTTGCCGATGCCCAGCGGGATGCCCAGCACGATGTCGCCGGGCACCTGGGTCAGCACCGCCTCGACGGCGAGGTCCAGGTCATCGATCACGGGCGGTGTGGCGGTCGGGCGGTTCATGGGCTCCTCGTCTTGTGGCGCCTTTGGGGGCGCGCTGCGGTCAGTGTCGGGCACCGGACTGGTGCGTGCCTTGACGGCGGGCAAGTCCGGCGCCCATGCCTGCGCCGTTGCCTTTGTCACGCGCGCCGGCGCTGCGGGCCCCACAGCGCCGCGGCTTTGTGATGCAATGTCCCTTCCGTCCACGACCCACCCGTCGACACCTTGACCCGCTCGTCCACCGCCACCCCGTTGACGCAACGCCTGGCCCTGGCGGCCATCCGCCTGGGCACCGGTGGTGCCTGGATGTTCGAGCTCAGTGTCGGTCTGGCCGTGGCGCTGGCGGTGGCCGCCTTGCTGGTCACGCTGGATGGCCTGAGCTGGGGCACCGCGGTGCTGGCCGGCGTGCTGGCCCTGCTGCCGGCACTGCTGGCGGGCGGCGTGGCCCTTCATCTGGCGCGTGCGCTGGCCGAGTCGCAGCAGCAGCGCGAGATGCTGATGCTTGACGACGACCTCACCGGCGTCAGCTCGCGCCGGCAGTTCCTGCGCCTGGCCGAGCGTGAATGGTCGCGCTGCCGCCGCTACGGCGATGACGGCGCGCTGCTGCTGATCGACACCGACCACCTCAAGCGCATCAATGACGGCCTGGGCCTGCGTTGTGGCGACGCCGTGCTGCTGGAGGTGACCCGCCGCGTCAACGCCACGCTGCGCCAGTCCGATGTGCTGGGCCGCTTCGGTGGTGCCGAACTGGCCGTGTTCCTGCCCCACACCGATCCACTGGGTGCACTGGACGCCGCCGAGCGCATCCGCCAGCAGGTGGCCGGTGCGGCCTTCCGCTGGGAGCAGTCGCACCTGGTGGTCACGGTCAGCGTGGGCGTGTCCTCGGTGCATGGCAACCAGGCCTCACTGGACGCCCAGATCCAGGAGGCTGAATCGGCGCTGGAGCTGGCCAAGGAGTCCGGTCGCAATTGCGTGCGCGCGGCACCGATCATTCCTCGCCCATCCGGCGAGACCGTGCCGGTCGACCGCGGCTGATCAGGCTGGTACGCGGTAGGTCTGCGGACCCACCAGGTCGATACCGCAGGCCAGCGTGCGGACCCAGGCGATGAACTCCTTCACCGCCGGCCCGGCCAGCGGAGCGCCGTGCTGCGGCACGATCATGTCGATGGCCATCGGCTCGACCATGTCGGCCCACAGGCGCAGCACCTTGTTCGACACCATGTAGCGGCGGTGGAAAGCCTCCATGCGCGGCAGCAGCGGCGCCAGCGAGGTGGCCGGCTGCTTGGCGTCCTGGCCGCCGCCGATGGTCACGCCCAGATCGCCCGAGAACAGGATCCTGCTGATCGGGTCGTAGAACTGGAAATTGCCCTCGGCGTGCAGGAAGTGCGCCGGCAGCGCGATCAGTTCGCTGGTGCCGATCGGAATGCGCATGCCGCTGTCCGGAATGCCCACCACGCGGCCGGCGGTCTTGCCGGGCTTGCAGAAGTGCGGCACGAAGCGCTCCCAGATGGTGGAGACGTAGATCTTGGCCTGGGTGGAGGTGGTCCAGCGGTCCAGCGAGCCGATGATGTCCGGGTCGGCGTGCGAGGCCACGATCGCCGACAGCTTGTGCGGCGGAAAGTGCTGCGTCATCGTCAGGTACAGCTCGCTGTAGGCGAGGTTGCCGCCCGGATCGATGATCGCGCCGGTGTCGTCGTTGACGACCAGGAATTGGTTGGACTGCACCGCCTCGGCCGCATGGTCATCGGCCAGGTCGGTGAACATGAGGCATTTGTGGCTGCCGTGTTGATAGAGCGTGACGGGCATGCGGCAATGTAGCCGCAGTTCCTGCGTTCTGCTTGATCTTGGTTAAGTCGCTATCGCATGCAAGGCGGCGTCGCACAAGGCGGCGGCGTCCAGGCGATCGATGGCCAGTGGCTGACGCGCCATGCCGCGCAGCCAGGTGAGTTGCCGCTTTGCGAGCTGGCGCGTGGCCGCGGCGCCGCGGCTGGCCACTTCGGCGCGCAGCGCAGCCCCTTCCAGACCGGCGTCCAGTGCCTCCCAGGCCTGACGGTAGCCGACACAGCGCATCGAGGCCAACTGCAGGTGGAGGTCGCCGCGCGCGCGCAGCCGCTGCAGCTCGTCCAGCAGACCGGCATCCAGCATCTGGGCAAAGCGCTGGTCGATGCGCCGGTGCAGCCAGGCCCGGTCCTGCGGCTCCAGCGCGATCAGCCGGTGGCGGCCATCGCGCACCTGCGGTCCGGTATGAAAGGACGACAGCGGCCGGCCCGTCTGCCGCCAGACCTCCAGTGCTCGCTGGATGCGCTGCGCGTCGGTGTCGTGCAGCCGAGCGGCTGTCGCTGGATCGACCGCCGCCAGCTCGGCGTGCAGCGCTGGCCAGCCGCGCTCGGCGGCTTCCTGGGCCAGCGCCGCCCGGACGCCGGGC
>JAFLDI010000185.1 GCA_017302485.1 Burkholderiales bacterium
ACAGTTCCGCCAGCACCTGATCGCCGACGGCCAGATCGCCGGCTACCTGCTGCGCCCGCCAGGCCAGCCGCCCGAATGGCTGCTGCACCCGCGTGACCAGCGCACCGGCGTGCGCCACAGCCTGCTGCCGATGATGCACGCCATCCTCAATGACCTGCTGACGCCCGAGGAAGCCCACCACCATGTCGCGCTGATCCGGCGGCACCTGATGGGCCCCGATGGCGCCCGCCTGTTCGACGCTCCGCTGCCCTATCGGGGCGGCCCGCAGACCCTGTTCCAGCGCGCCGAGAGCAGCAGCTACTTCGGCCGCGAGATCGGCCTGATGTACACCCACGCCCATCTGCGCTGGGCCGAGGCGCTGGCCCACCTGGGCGACGCCGAAGGCTTTGCCGAAGCGCTGGGGCTGGCCACGCCGATCGGCTTGCACCAGCGCCTGCCTCAGTTGGCCCCGCGCCAGGCCAACTGCTACTACAGCAGCAGCGACGCGCTGTTCAAGGACCGGTACGAAGCCCAGGATCACTATGAGCGCATCGCCCGCGGCGAGGTGCCGCTGGAAGGCGGCTGGCGTGTCTACTCCAGCGGTGCGGGCATCGCGCTGTCGCTGGTGATCCGCCAGTTCCTGGGCATCCGCCTGGAACACGACGCGGTGGTGATCGACCCGGTGATGCCAGCGGCGATGGATGGGCTGGAGGTGGAGCTCGTCTTGAGGGGCCAGCGCATGACCGTGCGCTACCGGGTCGGCCCACGGGGTTGCGGCGTGCGGGGCGTGGTCGTTGAAGGGCAAGCTCTGACGTTCAAGCGACGCCCCCATGGCTACCGGGCAGGGGCGGTCTCGCTGGACATGGCCGCCTGGTCCGAGGCCGCACCGACAGGGACACCCTTCGCTGTCGAGATCGCGATCGGGTGACATCGGTCACCGGACTCCAGCGGCCCTCGCCGGGGCTGCGGCGAGCCAGGGCCTTCATCACAACGCCCGATGGTTCCCAGGCCGGCGCCGACCTATGCTGGCCGCCATCTCACACGCTCCGGAGACGCCCCATGCGTACCCAGTGGTCATGGCTCCCGTTTGCCTTGGCGCTGCTCACCAGCGCACCCGCCAATGCTCAGAATGTGCGCGCCAGCACCCATGCCGATGGCTGCAGCACGGGTCCGCAGCCCTGCTACAACCTGACCGATGTGCAGAGTGGCCCGGACCTGGGCATCTATACATCCACCATGGAGGCTGGCCAGCTCGACGGTTTCTGGTCGCGGTGCAGCACCAGCGTCTCGTTCGGCCGGGTGCGAACCTCGGTGGCCCAGGCCGGTTTCGGCGTGCCCTGGCTGGGCGCGGCCACTTGCAGCGCCAATGGTGGCTTCTACGACCTGGTGGCTGCCAGCGCGCCCGATCTGGCCTTTGGCACCCCCATGACCTACACGGCCAAGGCCACACTGAGCACCAGCACGCCGGGCACACAGGCGCCCTACCACCAGATCTCGCTGTGCATCACGCTGGCGGGTCAGACGGCCTGCAGTGACCACTCAGGAACCGTCGCGGTGCGGGTCAAGACCACGGTGGGCAGCGTGATGCCCTTGGTCTTCCAGGTGGACAGTGCCGTCCGGGCCGACATGGAGGTCCCCGTGATGACGGTCGGCATCGACAAGCTGGCCCGGCTCAAGCTCTCGTCCAACAAGGCCGGCGCCAACATCACCGGGCAGTCGGGCTACACCTACAAGTAATCGGCCTCAATCCCAGGGCGCGGTGTCCTCGGTGGCGGCTGCCACCGTCAAAGACTCGCTGACCGGCACCGCCGGCCCGGCGCTTTCGTCCAGCTCACCCTCCAGCGCCTCGATCAGCTCGGCCACCAGCGGCGCCAGTTCGCCGGTGGCGATGGCCGCATCGGCGTCGAAGGCCTCCTCGGGCGCGGTCTGCGAGCCCTTGGTGGATTCGAAGACCACGTCGTCGAAGGCGATGCGCTTGACCTGCAGCGTGTCGGTCAGGATGAAGGCCACGCGGCCGCGCCAGCCCAGGGCCAGCTTGGTGGCCTGCTTGCCGGCCTTGATGTGCTCGCGCACCTCGTCGATGTCGAGGTGGTGGCGGGTGTAGCGCACGGTGGCGCGCACTTCGTCGGGCGCCTTCAGCTCGCACTCGCGCTCCAGGTGGAACTGCGCTGCGGCCTCGCCCTCCAGCAGCCAGGCGGCCATCGCGGCGGCGGGCGACAGCGTGGTCTGCAGCGCGCGCACGCCGAAGCCGGGCAGCGCCTTGGTCAGCAGCGTCACCACGTCCTCGGCACGCTTGGCGCTGCTGGCGTCCACCATCAGCGCACGCGCGGTCGGGTCGATCCAGATGCGCGTGGCGCCCTGGCGGGTGAAGGCCTGGGGCAGCAGCTCCAGCGTGGCCTGGTCCTTGAGCTCACGCTTCTCGCGCTTGCCGGGCTGGCGGCCGGTCTGCTGCTCGATCTGCTCGGCCAGCTCATCCACCCGGCGTTTGACCACCGCCGAGGGCAGCAGGCGCGACTCGGTCTGCAACTTCAGCAGCCACTGGCCGCCCACCAGTTCCAGCAGCGGGCCGTGGGCCTGGCCACGGGGTTCGACGAAGCCGGCCGACATCGGCTGCGTCAATCCGCAGGGCGTGAAGCGCGCGGCCTGCAGGGCCTCCTCGGCCGCAGTGGCATCGGGTTGCCACTCGGGGGCCAGGCGGTAGACGATCAGGTTCTTGAACATGGCGAGGCAGGGCCGCGGGCGAGCGGCCTGGGCAAGCGGTGCGCGCTCAGCGCGTGGACGTGCCCGGAGGCGCCGAGAACAGCTTGGCAGCGCGGCCCTTCAACTCCAGCAGCTCGCTGGGCGTGACCGAGTAGCGCCGGCCGACCACGTCGACCTCGATGCGGAATTCCACTTCCTTCTTGCCGTTGCTCAGGATGCCGCTGGTGAAGTCGTAGCTCTCGTCCTCGGCGGGGAAGCCGTCGTAGGGCGGGTCGTTGTCGTCGGCGAGCTTGACGTCGAAGATCTCGCCGCTGGCGAGGTCGAGGATGCCGGTGGATTCGACGATGTCCTCGTCGAGTTCATCGATGATGCGGATCGGGAGCTTCAGGTCCAAGGGAGGTGCCTTCGGGGGCGAGAGATGGAAGCCGCGATTTTACGCGGTACCCCCACGCCGCAGCGGCGGCAACTGCACCGGCGCACTGCGCCAGATGTCCTGGGCGTACTCGCCGATCGTGCGGTCGGCACTGAAGAAACCCATGCCGGCCACGTTCAGCACCGCCTTGCGGGACCATTCATCGGCGCTGCGGTAGAGCGCATCCACCCGGTCCTGGGTGTCCACATAGCTGCGGAAGTCGGCCAGCAGCAGGTAGTGGTCACCCCAGTTCACCAGGGCGTCGTAGACCGCCTGGTAGCGGTCGGGCTCAGTGGGGTTGAAGGTGCCAGCGCGGATGGCCTCCAGCGCGGCGGCCAGCTCGCCATCCTTCTCCACCCACTCGCGCGGATGGTAGCCCCGCGCCTTCAGCTCAGCCACCTCGGGCGTGGTGTGGCCAAAGATGAAGATGTTGTCCTCGCCGACGTGCTCGCGCATCTCGACGTTGGCACCGTCCAGCGTGCCGATGGTCAGCGCGCCGTTGAGCGCGAACTTCATGTTGCCGGTGCCGCTGGCCTCGGTGCCGGCGGTGCTGATCTGCTCGGACAGGTCGGCCGCCGGGATGATGAGCTCGGCCAGGCTGACGCTGTAGTTGGGGATGAAGACCACCTTGAGCTTGTCACCCACGCGCGGGTCGGCGTTGACCACGCGGGCGACGTCGTTGATCAGGCGGATCACGTTCTTGGCCATCACATAGGCGGAGGCTGCCTTGCCGGCAAACACCACCACCCGCGGCACCCAGTTGCCATCGGGGTTGGCGATGATGCGCTGGTAGCGGGTGATGACGTGCAGCACATTGAGCAGTTGCCGCTTGTACTCGTGGATGCGCTTGACCTGCACGTCGAACAGCGCGTCGGGACTGAGCGCCACGCCCAGCTGACGCGCCACCAGCGCGGCGAGGCGCTCCTTGTTCTGCCGCTTGACGCGACGGAAGGCGCCCAGGAATCCGGGCAGGTCCAACGCGCCCTTCAGGCCCGAGAGCTCATCGAGGTGGCGACGCCAGCCCTGGCCGATGCGGCTGTCGAGCAGCGCGGCCAGGCCGGGGTTGGCGTGGGCCAGCCAGCGCCGGGGCGTGACGCCATTGGTCTTGTTGTTGAAGCGCTCCGGCCAGAGGCGGGCGAAATCGGCAAAGATGCTCTGCTGCATCAGGTCAGAGTGCAGCGCCGAGACGCCGTTGACCGAGTGGCTGGCCACCACCGCCAGGTAGGCCATGCGCACGCGGCGCTCGCCCGATTCGTCGATCAGCGACAGGCGGCGCATCAGCTCCACGTCGTGGCCGTGGGTGCGGGTGAGCTCGCCCAGGAAGTGGGCGTTGATGTCGAAGATGATGCGCAGGTGGCGCGGCAGCACGCGGCCGAACATGTCGATCGGCCAGGTCTCCAGCGCCTCGTGCATCAGCGTGTGGTTGGTGTAGCTGAAGACCTTCTGGCACAGCGCCCAGGCCTGGGCCCAGGGCAGGCGGTGCTCGTCGATCAGCACCCGCATCAGCTCGGGGATGGCCAGCACCGGGTGGGTGTCATTGAGGTGGATGCTGACCTTGTCGGCCAGTCGCTCGAAGCTGGCGTGGGTGCGCAGATAGCGCCGCACCAGGTCCTGCACGCTGGCGCTGACGAAGAAGTACTCCTGGCGAAGGCGCAGCTCCCGGCCGCTGAGCGTGGAGTCGTCGGGGTAGAGCACGCGCGAGACGTTCTCGCTGTGGTTCTTGCTCTCCACTGCGCCGAAGTAGTTGCCCTGGTTGAAGGCCCGCAGGTTCATCTCCTCGGTGGCCTTGGCGCTCCACAGACGCAGGGTGTTGGTGGCCATGGTGCCGTAGCCGGGCACGATGGTGTCGTAGGCCTGGGCCAGCACGTCCTCAGTGTCGACCCAGCGCACCACGGTGGCGGGCCCACTGCCCTGCTCCTCCAGCCGGCCGCCGAAGCGCACCCGGAAGCTCACCTCGGGCCGCGGAAACTCCCAAGGGTTGCCGTTCTTCAGCCAGTAGTCGGGCGTCTCGACCTGGCGACCGTCCTGGATCAGCTGGCGGAACATGCCGTAGTCGTAGCGGATGCCGTAGCCGAAGCCCGGCACGCCCAGCGTGGCCATCGAATCGAGGAAGCAGGCGGCCAGGCGGCCCAGACCGCCATTGCCCAGCGCGGCGTCGGGCTCCAGGTCGAACAGCGCCTCCACATCGACTTCCAGCTCGGTCAGCGCCTGCTTCAGCGGCTTGAGCAGGTCGGTGGCCAGCAGGGCGTTGCCGAAGGCTCGGCCCATCAGGAACTCCATCGACAGGTAGTAGACGCGCTTGACGTCCTGCGCGTACTGCGCGCGGGTGGTGCCCATCCATCGCTCGACCAGGTGGTCGCGCACGGCGTAGGCCGCGGCCTGCAGCCAGTCCTCGGGGCGGGCCGAGATCGGGTCCTTGCCCACCTGGTACATCAGCTTGTTGGCGATCGCGCGCTTGAGCGCGGGCACATCGTCGGCCAGGTGGTCGTACTGGGTTTCGAACTGGGTGAGGTCCATGGTCAGCGGCAGGTGTCGGTGATCAGCTGGTAGAGGTGGAGGTACTCGCGGGCGGCCACGGTCCAGTCGTGGGCCTGGGCCATGGCGCTGCGTTGCACGGCCTTCCAGTCGGCCTTGCGGGCGTACAGCGCCAGCGCACGGCGCAGCGCGGCGTCCAGCGCGTCGGCGCTGAAGTCGTTGAAGACGATGCCGGTGGCGCTGCCATCGGCCAGGTTCTCGAGCGCGCAGTCGGTGACGGTGTCGGCCAGGCCCCCCACCCGGCGCACCAGCGGCAAGGTGCCATAGGCCAGGCCATAGAGCTGGGTCAGGCCGCAGGGCTCGAAGCGTGAGGGCACCAGGATCACGTCGGCGCCGGCGATCAGGCCATGGGCGAAGGGCTCGTCGTAGCCGATGCGCACCGCCGCGCTGGTCGGGTGGGCCGCGGCCAGGTCGCGAAAGGCCTGTTCCATCCAGGCGTCGCCGCTGCCCAGCAGCGCGAACTGCGCGCCGCGTGCCAGCAAGGCCGGCAGCGCCTGCAGCACCAGGTGCAGGCCTTTCTGCTCGGTGAGCCGGCTGACCACGCACAACAGCGGCGCCGAGGGCGCCTCGGCCAGGCCCAGTTGCCGCTGCAAGGCTGCCTTGCAGCGGGCCTTGCCGGCCGGCCTGGCGGCGTCGTAGCGCGCCGGAATCAGTGCATCGGTGGCCGGGTTCCAGACCGCCGGGTCGACGCCATTGAGCACGCCATGCAACTCGCCCGCACGGGCGCGCAGCAGGCCGTCCAGACCCATGCCCTGCTCGGGGTGCTGGATCTCGCGGGCATAGCTGGGGCTGACGGTGCTCAGGCGATCGGCGAAGAACAGGCCGGCCTTCATGAAGTTCACGCGGCCCCAGAACTCCAGCCCGTCAGGTTGGAACTGCACGGCCGGCAAACCCAGCGTCGGGAACACGCCGGCGTCGAAGTCGCCCTGGTAGGCCAGGTTGTGGATGGTGAACAGCGAGCCCGCGCGCACGCCCAGTGCGCGCAGGCAGGCCGGCGCCAGGCCGGCATGCCAGTCGTGGGCGTGCACCACCTCGGGCGACCAGTGGGCATCCAGGCCGGCGGCCAGCTCGGCCGCGGCCCAGCCCAGGCGGGCAAAGCGCAGGTGGTTGTCGCCCCAGGGCTGCTGCTGCGCGTTGGCATAGGGGCCGCCC
>JAFLDI010000186.1 GCA_017302485.1 Burkholderiales bacterium
CGCCACCGGCGCCGCAGCCGGTGCGGCGGAGATCACGGGCGCCGTCTGGGGCGCCGGCGCTGGCGCGGGCTTGATCGGCGGATCGATCAGCAGCGTGTAGGAGCGCTGCAGCCGGCCCGAGGCCCAGCTCAGATCCAGGATGAGGTCCAGGAAAGGCTCGCTGACCGCCCGGTCACCTGTCATCCGCAGCACCGGGCGCCCGTCGGTGCCGCGGACCAGGGTCACTTGCACCCCTTGCAGTGCCGGATTCATGTCGACGCCAGCAGCACGGAAGGCTTCCGGGGAGGCCAGCGCGGCCCGCAGGCTGTCGGACTCTTCGGGCGTGATGCTGTTGATGTCGATCTCGGCACGCAGCGGCTCGCCCAGCGAGGAGCGCACATTCAGACGCCCCAGGCCCAGGCCGTGGGCAGCAGACGCGGACAGCGCCAGCCAGGCGGCGATCGCCAAGCTGGAAAAGGCCAGTCCCGCGGACGTTGTGGTGGTGGTTTTCAAGGCGTCTCCGACAACGCTGGGCGCAACCGCGTAGGCGGAAGCGCCGTCATCGATGGTTTTCTGCAGCCCCGCCCGACCCCATGGCCGCACCAAGGCAAGAAAACACCATAGCAGCAAGCATATAGGCTCGCAAGCTCATCCAAAACCTGAGTTGATGCCGCCCGCGCTGTTTGGCCGCTTGCCCCCGCTTGAATCGTTGCCAGGGGGCAACGAGTGGCAACGACATGCAACAAGCCAGGGCGTCTGCCCCCTCGCAGCGGTGTCGGATGAGGCGGACAAGACCAGGCACCCCGGGGGGTGCCCGTCTGCATCACTGCGCGAGCAGGATGCGCAGCATGCGGCGCAGCGGCTCGGCAGCGCCCCACAACAGCTGGTCGCCGATGGTGAAGGCCCCCACATACTCGGGACCCATGGCCAGCTTGCGGATGCGGCCCACGGGGATCGTCATCGTGCCGGTCACCGCGACCGGCGTCAGGTCCTTGAGCGTGGCCTCGCGGGTGTTGGGCACCACCTTCACCCACTCGTTGTCGGCCGCGATCATGGCCTCGATGTCGGCCACCGGCACGTCCTTGCGCAGCTTCAGGGTCAGCGCCTGGCTGTGGCAGCGCATCGCGCCCACGCGCACGCAGAAGCCGTCGACCGGCACGGCGGGGGCGCTGAAACCCTCGCCCAGGCCGAGGATCTTGTTGGTCTCGGCCATGCCCTTCCACTCTTCCTTGGATTGGCCGTTGCCCAGGTCCTTGTCGATCCAGGGGATCAGCGAGCCGCCCAGCGGCACGCCGAAGTTGGCGGTCTCGGCGCCCGAGAGCGAACGCTGCCTGGCGATGACCTTGCGGTCGATCTCGAGGATCGCGCTCTTGGGGTCGTCCAGCAGGGCCTTGACCTCCGCGTTGAGGGTGCCGTACTGGGTCAGCAGTTCACGCATGTGCTGCGCGCCGCCGCCCGAGGCCGCCTGGTAGGTCTGGGTGGACATCCACTCGACCAGGCCGGCCTTGTACAGCGCGCCCACGCCCATCAGCATGCAGCTGACGGTGCAGTTGCCGCCGATCCAGTTCCGGCCGCCCTGGGCCAGTGCGTCCTTGATGACCGGCATGTTGACCGGATCCAGCACGATGACGGCGTCCTTCTCCATGCGCAGCGTGGAGGCGGCATCGATCCAGTGGCCATTCCAGCCCTCGGCGCGCAGCTTGGGGTACACGGCCGAGGTGTAGTCACCGCCCTGGCAGGTCAGGATGATGTCGCAGCGCTTGAGCGCCGCAATGTCATGTGCGTCCTGCAGACGCGTCTCGTTCTTCGCCTGCGCCGGGGCGGCGCCGCCGGCGTTGGAGGTGGAGAAGAACAGCGGTTCAAAGTGCGCGAAGTCGTTCTCCGCCTGCATGCGGTCCATCAGGACCGAGCCGACCATGCCGCGCCAGCCGACCAAACCTACGAGTGCCATGTCACATTTCCTTGGGTGTTGCGTATCCCCGGACCCCTGACTCCCCCGGCTCGCTTCGCCGGGGTCCAGGTGTGGGGCGAGACGAAACCGAGCTGTCAGCTCTTGGTAATCGTGGTGATGGTTTTGCCGGTGATGGCGGCGACGACCGCATCACCCATCTCGCGCGTGCCCACCTTCTGGGTGCCTTCGCTCCAGATGTCCGGCGTACGGTAGCCGGCGGCCAGCACCGACTTGACGGCCGACTCGATGCGGTCGGCAGCCTCGGGTGCTTGGAGCGAGAAACGGAGCATCATGGCAGCAGACAGGATTGTAGCCAGTGGGTTTGCAATACCCTTACCAGCGATGTCCGGTGCGCTGCCGTGACTGGGCTCGTACAGGCCCTGCTTGCGATCGTTCAGCGAGGCCGAGGGCAGCATGCCGATCGAGCCGGTCAGCATCGAGGCCTCGTCCGAGAGGATGTCGCCGAACATGTTGCCGGTGACCACCACGTCGAAGGACTTGGGCGACTTGACCAGCTGCATCGCCGCGTTGTCGACGTACATGTGCTGCAGCTCGACGTCGGGGTACTGGGCGTGCACCTCGGTCACCACGTCCTTCCAGAACTGGAAGGTCTCGAGCACATTGGCCTTGTCGACGCTGGTGACCTTGCGGCCGCGCTGGCGCGCCGCCTGGAAGGCGACGTGGGCGATGCGCTCGATCTCCGGGCGCGAGTAGCGCATGGTGTCGAAGGCCTCGTCGGCGCCGGGGAACAGGCCGTCCACCGCGGTGCGGCGGCCCCGGGGCTGGCCGAAGTAGATGTCGCCGGTCAGCTCGCGGATGATGAGGATGTCCAGGCCGGCCACCAGCTCGGGCTTCAGGCTGGAGGCACCCACCAGCTGCTCGTAGCAGATTGCCGGGCGGAAGTTGGCGAACAGGCCCAGGTGCTTGCGCAGCCCCAGGATGGCCTGCTCGGGACGCAGCGGGCGGTCGAGCTTGTCGTACTTCCAGTCGCCCACGGCGCCGAAGAGGATGGCGTCGGCGGCCTTGGCCAGGTTCAGGGTGCCCTCGGGCAGCGGGTGGCCGTGCAGTTCGTAGGCGGCGCCGCCCACCGGGGCCTGCTCCAGCTCCAGCGGCAGGTCCAGCACCTGCAGGACCTTGACGGCCTCGGCGACGATTTCGGTGCCGATGCCGTCACCGGGCAGGACGGCGATCTTCATGCTCATGGCGTGTCTTTCGGGGATCAATGGAATCAGAGCTGCGGCATCGAGGTGCCCAGCCAGGGCATGCGGGCCAGACGCTCGGCCTCGAAGGCCTTGATCTTGTCGGCGTGGCGCAGCGTCAGGCCGATGTCATCCAAGCCGCCCACCAGGCAGAACTTGCGGAAGGCCTGCACCTCGAAGGGCAGTTCGCTGCCATCGCCCTTGACGATGACCTGGCGCGGCAGATCGATCGTCAACGTGTAGCCCGGGAACGCCAGCACCTCGTCGAAGAGCCGGGCCACCTGCGACTCGGGCAACACGATCGGCAGCAGGCCGTTCTTGAAGCAGTTGTTGAAGAAAATGTCCGCGAAGCTGGGCGCGATGATGGCCCGGAAGCCGTACTGCTGCAGCGCCCACGGCGCATGTTCACGGCTGGAGCCGCAGCCGAAGTTGTCGCGGGCGATCAGAACGCTGGCACCTGCATAACGCGGCTGGTTCAGCACGAAGTCCGGGTTGGGCCGGCGGCTGGCCGGGTCCTGGCCGGGCTCGCCCTTGTCCAGGTAACGCCATTCGTCGAACAGATTGGGGCCGAAACCGGTGCGGCGGATCGACTTCAGGAACTGCTTGGGAATGATCGCGTCGGTGTCGACATTGGCGCGATCCATCGGGGCCACCAGGCCCTGGTGCACGGTGAACTTGTCCATGGTGTCACTTCTTCTTGGCGGCGCCTTCGATGGTCTCGCCGGCCTTCTGGATGTCCTTGCCCATGCCTTCGACGGTATTGCAGCCAGCCAGGACGAACAGCGCGGCGATCAGGGCGAACACGGTTTTCATGTGGATGCTCCTTGGGGTCAGGCCAGACGGCGGATGTCGACGAAGTGGCCGGCCATCGCAGCGGCGGCGGCCATCGCGGGGCTGACCAGGTGGGTACGGCCGCCATTGCCCTGGCGGCCCTCGAAATTGCGGTTGCTGGTGCTGGCGCAACGCTCGCCGGGCTCCAGCCGGTCGGCGTTCATCGCCAGGCACATGCTGCAGCCGGGCTCGCGCCAGTCGAAGCCCGCGGCGGTGAAGATCCTGTCCAGGCCCTCGGCCTCGGCCTGCGCCTTGACCAGGCCCGAGCCCGGCACCACCAGCGCCTGGCGGATGTTGGCGGCAATGCGCCCCCCCACGCGCTGCACCACGGCCGCCGCCTCGCGCATGTCCTCGATGCGGCTGTTGGTGCACGAGCCGATGAAGACCTTGTCGACACGGATGTCGTTGATCGCCTTGTTGGGCTCCAGGCCCATGTAGGCCAGCGCGCGCTCGATGGCGTCACGCCTGACGCTGTCCTTTTCCTTCTCGGGATCGGGCACCCGGTCCTCGATCGACAGCACCATCTCGGGGCTGGTGCCCCAGGTGACCTGCGGACGGATCTGCGCGGCGTCCATCTCGACCACCTTGTCGAATGGCGCGCCGGCATCCGAATGCAGCGTGCGCCAGTGCGCCACGGCGTGCTCCCACTCGACGCCGGTGGGCGCGAACGGGCGGCCCTTGACGTAGGCCAGCGTGGTCTCGTCCACCGCCACCAGGCCGGCGCGGGCGCCGGCCTCGATGGCCATGTTGCAGACCGTCATGCGGCCTTCCATGCTCAGCGCGCGAATGGCCGAGCCGCCGAACTCGATCGTGTAGCCGGTGCCGCCGGCGGTGCCGATCTTGCCGATGATGGCCAGCACGATGTCCTTGGCGCCCACGCCCCTGGCGACCTGCCCCTCGACCTTGACCAGCATGTTTTTCGCCTTCTTGGCCAGCAGGGTCTGGGTGGCCAGCACATGCTCGACCTCGGAGGTGCCGATGCCGTGCGCCAGCGCGCCGAAGGCGCCGTGGGTGGAGGTGTGGCTGTCGCCACAGACCACCGTCATGCCGGGCAGCGTGGCACCGTTCTCGGGGCCGACCACGTGGACAATGCCCTGGCGAGGGCTCATGAACGGGAAATAGGCCGCAGAGCCGAAGGCACGGACATTGGCGTCCAACGTCAGCACCTGCTCCTTGGAGATCGGGTCCTTGATGCCGTCCAGGCCCAGCTCCCAGCCGTCGGTGGGGGTGTTGTGGTCGGCGGTGGCGACCACCGAGCTGGTGCGCCAGACGGGCCGGCCGGCCTCCCGCAGGCCCTCGAAAGCCTGCGGGCTGGTGACCTCGTGCACCAGATGGCGGTCGATGTAGAGCACGGCGGTGCCGTCCTCCTCGGTGTGGACGACGTGTTCGTCCCACAGCTTGTCATAGAGGGTGCGTGCGGTCATGGCAGCGAGTCGGTCGTCGGGAAACGGGGCCGCGGCATCAGCGCGGGGTGGAGATTGTCGGTGAAGTGCCCGCCGATGAGGCGGTCAGGGGCACATCTCTGGTGAGTGCGTCGACAAAGCGCTGCACCACTGTGGGCAGCACCTCCTGCTCACGCGCGGCGATCAGGTAGGTGCGCTGCGACCAGGCATCCAGCAGCGGCCGCACCTCGATCGCGAACAGGCGGGCGAAGCGCTCGGCCACCGCCGCCGGCAGCAGCGCCACGCCCAGGCCGGCGTCGACCAGCTGGGCGATGGCATCGAAGCCGCGCACCTGCAGCCGGGCGTTGAGCGTGCGACCGCGCTCCAGCGCGCGCTGCAGCATCAGCTCGTGCACCGAGGCGCCGATGTGCAGGCCGACGATGTCGTAGTCCAGCAGCGACTCGAAGGCCAGCGCGCCGGGCTCGGCCGCCAGCGCGTGGCCGCGTGGCAGGATCACCGCCAGCTGCCCGTCGCGGTAGGGCCAGGCGCGCAGGCGCTGGTCGGACAGCGGCTGGGCGAAGATGCCGACGTCGGCACGGCCGTCGGCCACCGCGGCCTGGACCTCGGCGCTGGTCAGGTCTTCCAGGCTGATGCGGATCTGCGGATGCTCGCGCGAGAAGGCCGCCAGGTCGGCCGGCAGGCATTCGGCGATGGCGCCGGCATTGGCGGCGATGCGCAGGTGGCCCTTGATGCCGCGGCTGAACTCGACCACCTCGCTCTCCAGCGCATGCAGCGACGCATGCAGGCCGCGGATGTGCCGCACCAGCGCTCGGCCGGCCTCGGTGGGGTCGACGCCCCGGGCGCGGCGCACGAAGAGCTGCACACCCAGGCGCGTCTCCAGGTCCTTCAGCCGCTTGCTGGCCGCGGCCAGCGCCAGATGCTCGCGCTCCGCGGCCCGCGTCAGGTTGCGGGTCTCGGAAATCGCGAGCACCAGGTTCAGCGTGATCAGGTCGAAGCGCATCGGATCAGGGAATACGGGAGCGACCGCTGCATGCACCGTCCCCGGGTGGCCATGGTCAGGCGGCCAGGGATCGGCTGGGAGAGGACCGGTGAGTCCCGCACCAGCAGCCGCATCGCTGGACACGATGGTGCACGAAGGCTGGGCCGCGCGCACTCGGGGTTTGACAAGCGAGCATTCGCATGGGACGAACGATACACCCCCAGCCCTGTGCGCCGGACAATGGCCTTACAGTGGAGGCGATGGCCGACGATGCCCCACCGATGTCCCCCGCTGCCCATTGGCTGATCGACGGTCCCCAGGCCGCGCTGCGGCTGGAGGGCGACTGGCGCGGCAGTGTCGCTGCTGCCGAGATCGACCCGCCACCGCTGCCCGGCATCAGCCGCGTGGTGCTGCAGGCCGATGGGCTGTGCGGCTGGGACAGCCACCTGGCCGCCCGGCTGTGGCGCATGAACACCGAACTGTCCGGAGATT
>JAFLDI010000187.1 GCA_017302485.1 Burkholderiales bacterium
ACCGACTCCAGCACCTGCTGGGCCTGGCGGCGCAGCTCGCCGGCGGACTGCGCCGCCACCTCGGCGCTGCGGTCCTGCGCCCGGCCCGACTCGTAGTCCAGCGTCAGCCACACCAGCAGCGACTGCGCCACCAGCAGCATCAGCACCAGCGCCACCCACAGCACACGGCCGCGCAGCGCGGGGGTCGGCGGCGGACTGGCGGCGGGCGGCATGGCCGCAGTATGGAGTGCAGACGCAGGGCCCGGCTACGCAGTTACCGCAGCGGCGCGTGGCCCCCCGCTCCTACAATCCGTCCCCCGATCCGCTGCGCCGAGGCCCCTGCATGACCACCGCCGAAGAGAAGCAATCCGAACTGCGCCGCGCCGCGCTGGAGTACCACGAGTTCCCGACCCCGGGCAAGGTGGCGATCACCGCCACCAAGCAGCTGATCAACCAGCGCGACCTGGCGCTGGCCTACTCGCCCGGCGTGGCCGCGGCCTGCGAGGAGATCGTCGAGGATCCGGCCAACGCCTTTCGCTACACCAGCCGCGGCAACCTGGTGGCGGTGGTCACCAACGGCACCGCGGTGCTGGGTCTGGGCGACATCGGGCCGCTGGCGTCCAAGCCGGTGATGGAGGGCAAGGGCGTGCTGTTCAAGAAGTTCGCCGGCATCGACGTCTTCGACCTGGAGATCGCCGAGAAAAACCTCGACAAGCTGGTCGACATCATCGCCGCGCTGGAGCCCACCTTTGGCGGCATCAATCTCGAGGACATCAAGGCGCCCGACTGCTTCTATGTCGAGCGCAAGCTGCGCGAGCGGCTCTCCATCCCGGTCTTCCACGACGACCAGCATGGCACCGCCATCGTGGTGGGCGCGGCGCTGCTCAACGGCCTGAAGGTGGTGGGCAAGGACATCAAGCAGGTCAAGCTGGTCAGCTCCGGCGCCGGCGCCGCGGCGCTGGCCTGCCTGAACCTGCTGGTCAAGCTGGGTCTGCCGCGCGAGAACATCATCGCCACCGACCTGGCCGGCGTGGTCTGGAAGGGCCGCACCGAGCTGATGGACCCGGACAAGGCCGAGTTCGCCAACGACACGCCGCACCGCACGCTGGGTCAGGCGATTGCCGGTGCCGACATCTTCCTGGGCCTGTCGGCGGGCGGCGTGCTCAAGCCCGAGATGGTGGCCAGCATGGCCGCCAAGCCGCTGATCTTCGCGCTGGCCAACCCGACGCCCGAGATCATGCCCGAGCAGGTCAAGGCGGTGCGCGACGACGCCATCATGGCCACCGGGCGCACCGATTACCCGAACCAGGTCAACAACGTCCTGTGCTTCCCGTACATCTTCCGCGGCGCGCTGGACTGCGGCGCCAGGACCATCACCGACGAGATGGAGATCGCCGCGGTCCATGCCATCGCCACGCTGGCCCAGGCCGAGCAGAACGACGCCGTGGCCGCCGCCTACTCGGGCGCCACGCTGAGCTTCGGCCCCGAGTACCTGATCCCCAAGCCCTTTGATCCGCGGTTGATGATGATCATCGCCCCGGCCGTGGCCCAGGCCGCCGCCGAGTGCGGCGTGGCCACCCGCCCGATCACCGACCTGCAGGCCTACCGCGACAAGCTGCAGACCTTCGTCTACGCGTCGGGCACGCTGATGAAGCCGATCTTCGCGGTGGCCAAGCGCGCCAAGAACCGCCGCGTGGCCTTCGCCGAGGGCGAGGACCGCCGCGTGCTGCGCGCGCTGCAGGTGATCGTCGACGAGAACCTGGCGCGCCCGGTGCTGGTCGGTCGCGCCAGCATCATCAAGGCCCGCATCGAGAAGCTCGGCCTGCGCATCACCGAGGGCCGTGACTTCGAGATCGTCAACATCGACGAGGACACCCGCTACCGCGACTACTGGCAGACCTACCACCGCCTGATGGAGCGCCGCGGCGTGACCGAGCAGTTCGCCAAGATCGAGATGCGCCGCCGGCTCACCCTGATCGCCAGCATGCTGCTGCACAAGGGCGAGGTCGACGGCATGATCTGCGGCACCTGGGGCACCACGGCCATGCACATCCACCACGTGGACGCGCTGATCGGCAAGCGCCCGGGCGTCAAGAACTACGCCTGCATGAACGGCCTGGTGCTGCCGGGCCGCCAGGTCTTCGTGGTCGACACCCACATCAACTACGACCCCAGCGCCGAGCAGCTGGCCGAGATCACCATCCTGGCCGCCGAGGAGATGCGCCGCTTCGGCATCGCGCCCAAGGCGGCCCTGCTGTCGCACAGCAATTTTGGCTCCAGCGACCAGCCCTCGGCCATCAAGATGCGCCAGACCCTGGCCCTGGTGCGCGAGCAGGCGCCCTGGCTGGAGATCGACGGCGAGATGCACGGCGACACCGCGCTGGACGCTGCCTATCGCTCCGAGCTGATGCCGCGCAGCACCTTGCACGGCGAGGCCAACCTGCTGGTGATGCCCAACATCGACGCCGCCAACATCAGCTACAACCTGCTGAAAACCGCCTCCGGCGGCGGCATCGCCATCGGCCCGGTGCTGCTGGGCGCGGCCAAACCGGTGCACATCCTGACACCCTCAGCCACAGTGCGCCGCATTGTGAACATGACCGCACTGACGGTGGTCGACGCCAACGCTGCCCGCAGCTGACACTGAAATATCAGTAAGCAAACGCTCACATCAAAGGCCTTGCGCTGCGCCGCCATGGTGCAGCGCACTTGTGGTTTTCCCGCCAATCCGGTAGCATGACTGTTTAAGTCTTCAGGGTAAACCCGTGGTCTCGAACGATCCGCTGCTGGTGGGCAGGGCCTTGCGCAAGTGGGGGCTCACCATCGCATCAGCGGCGGTCGTCGGTGTGGCCGCAGTGGGTGGCCTGGGGGCTGCCGCGACAGCGGTGCTGGCCCGCGACAACGCAGGCCCCGCACCCGGTTCGGTGCAGGCCAGCGTCCGTTTGAGCGATCTGCCAGACGAGGCCCGCCGCACCGACAGCCTGATCCGCGCCGGTGGACCGTTCCCCTATGCCAAGGATGGCACGGTGTTCGGCAACCGCGAGCGTCTGCTACCGCGCCAGCCCCGGGGTCACTACCGCGAGTACACCGTGCCCACGCCAGGCGCGCGCGACCGGGGTGCCCGGCGCATCGTCTGTGGCGGCGAGCGTCCCAGGGAACCAGAAGCCTGTTATTACACCCAAGACCATTACGCGAGCTTCCGGCGCATCGTGCCCTGAAGCCCGCAGACGAACGACAGACATTTGAACAACGGAGGAACGAGACCATGCTCTTGCAGACCGTCCGTCCCAATATCGTGCAGGCGATACGCGCGTACCGGGTCGATGACCTGATGCGCGCGGCACAGGAGTCGGGCCAGCATTTCCTGTATGCCAACCTCACCGAGGCACAGTCCAAGCAGGACGTGCTGGAAGGCATCGCGAGCGCATTCCTGTTTCCGTCGCACTTCGGCAAGAACCTCGACGCCCTCTACGACTGCATGACCGACCTGGTCCACAAGTCTGGCCAGCAGCCGGGCTTCGTGGTCGTGCTCGAGCAGATCCCCGACAACACTCGCTTCGACCGCGAGTCGCGCGAGCAGCTGCTCGACGTCTTCCGCGATGCCGCCGACTTCTGGGGTGATCGAAAAATACCCTTCCGATGTTTCTATTCTTTTCAGTAGCCCGCTCCCAGGAAAACGGGTCATGGGAGCGGGCTGCTGAGACGGCCCAGGAAGCAGCGAAGCCGGCCACCAAGGCGGCAGCGAAAAGCGGTATCAATCCAAACTTCGGCATGAACATGCCGATGATGAGCAGCGCCTTCGACACGGCGATGTGGCTCAGCGCTGCCTGACCGCAGGGTCTGGCGCACAAGGCAAGGCCCGCACTGGCGGGCTTTGTTGCATCTGAAGGGCAGGCAGGCGCCCCTCACTGTTACAAGGTGAATCCGTAGTCAATCGTCAGCGGCGCATGGTCGCTGAACTTCTGGTCCTTGTAGATGGCGGCGGTCCTGGCGTGTTCGGCCAGCGCCGGTGTGGCCAGGTGGTAGTCCAGGCGCCAGCCCACGTTCTTGGCGTAGGCCTGGCCGCGGTTGCTCCACCATGTGTAGCACTCGTCCGTGGTGCCCGGGTGCAGGCGGCGGTAGACGTCCACCAGGCCGCCCTGGCCCTTGCCGGTGCCCAGCAGCTGGGTCATCCAGGCGCGCTCCTCGGGCAGGAAGCCGCTGTTCTTCTGGTTGCTCTTCCAGTTCTTCAGGTCGGCTTCCTGGTGCGCAATGTTGACGTCGCCCACCAGGATGAATTCGCGCGTCCTCTTCAGCTTGGCCAGGTGCGGGGCCATGGCCTCCAGAAAGCGAAACTTGGCCTGCTGGCGGTCCTCGCCACTGGAGCCGCTGGGGAAGTAGCAGCTGATGATGCTGAGCTTGCGGCCGGGCTTGTCGAAGCGCAGCTCCACCCAGCGGCCCTCGTCGTCAAACTCCGGGTTGCCGAAACCGATCTTGACGTCGCTGGGTTCGTGGCGGGTGTACAGGCCCACGCCGGAGTAGCCCTTCTTCTGCGCGTAGTGGAAGTGGCCTTGCAGATCACCCAGTGCGTCGAACACGCCCTCGACGTCGGGCGCCTGCGCCTTGACTTCCTGCACCCCCATACAATCCGGCGCGTGGGCCTGCGTCCACTCCCGAAAGCCCTTTGTTGCCGCCGAACGGATGCCGTTCAGGTTGAGCGAAACCAGTCTGAAACCCACCGTCTGTCCCTTCATGTCGAGCACACCCACCACCGACGCCCTGGCCCAGGAATTCGTCACGTTCTCGGTGGAGGCGGGGGTGCTGCGCTTCGGTGATTTCACCACCAAGGCCGGCCGCCAGTCGCCGTACTTCTTCAACACCGGTCTGTTCGACGATGGCGCCAAGCTGATGCGGCTCGGCGAATTCTATGCACGCCGCCTGATCGCCTCGGGGCTGGAATTCGACATGCTGTTCGGCCCGGCCTACAAGGGCATCACGCTGGCGGCGGCGGTGGCCATCGGCCTGGCCAAGGAAGGCCGCAGCGTGCCCTACGCCTACAACCGCAAGGAAGCCAAGGACCATGGCGAGGGCGGCACCCTGGTGGGCGCGCCGGTCCAGGGCCGCGTGCTGATCATCGACGACGTGATCACCGACGGCGCCTCCAAGCGCGAGGCGGCCGATCTGATCCGCGCCGCCGGCGCCACGCCGGTGGGTGTGGCCATCACGATGGACCGCCAGGAGCGCGCCAAGGACGACCCGGCCCACCGCCGCTCGGGCGTGCAGTACGTGGAGCAGGAGCTGGGCCTGCGGGTGGTGTCGATCGCCACGTTGGCCGACCTGATGGCCTTCCTGCAGACCACCGGTGACCCAGCCCTGGCCGCCAACCTGGACCGTGTGGCCGCCTACCGCGCCCGCTACGGGATCGAGGCCTGATGCGCCGCCTGGCCGCCCTGGCCACCCTGTTGCCGCTGGCCGCCGTTGCGGCGCCAGCCGATTACCGCTGCGAGGACGGCCGCGTGCTCAAGCTCACCAGCACGCCTTTCACCGCCCACGTCGAGCTCGACACCCAGCGCTGGACCCTGCGCCGCGTGCGCGAAGGTCGCGAGGCCGTCTACGTCAACAGCGCGAAGAACGCCCGTGTCGAGCTGCGCGGTCCGCGCCTGGAGTGGCGTGCGGCCGGCCGGGCGCTGAACTGCCGCCTGGTGCCCCGAGGCATGGCGCCCGAGAATGTTTACGTGCCGCCGGTGGCCTCCGAGCCGGCACGCTGATTCCCTTGTCAGCCCGGCGGCAGCCTGGGCCCCCTATCATGGGCCGATGCCCCTGGCCCTGACCCCCACCGCGCGCCGCATCGTGCAGGCCGTGCTGTATGAGGCGATCGCGATCACCGCGGTGGGCCCGGCCATGGCCTGGCTGTTTGATGCGCCGATGGCCTCTTCGCTGGTGCTGGCGCTGCTGCTGTCCAGCGTGGCGCTGGCCTGGAATTGGGTGTTCAACGGCTGGTTCGAGCGCTGGGAGGCACGCCAGTCGGTCAAGGGCCGATCCTGGCGACGCCGGCTGGCCCATGGCCTCGGGTTCGAGGGCGGGTTGGTGCTGATGCTGGTGCCGCTGATGGCCTGGTGGCTGGAGACCACGCTGTGGGCCGCACTGCTGGCCGACCTGGGGATCGTCGCCTTCTTCTTTGTCTACGCGGTGGCCTTCACCTGGGCTTTCGACCGCATCTTCGGGCTGCCTGAGTCGGCCCGACCCAACCCCGGAACCCCCCATGCTGAGCACGCGTGATGCCGCCCTGTCCGACCTTCCCCGGCTGGGCGAGTTGTTCGAGCAGTACCGCCAGTTCTACCACTGCCCTCCAGGCCGCGCCGCCGCGCAGGCGTTCCTGCAGCAGCGCCTGCAGGCCGGCGAGTCGCGGGTCATCGTGGCCGAGACCGCCGCCGCCGGCGTGGTCGGCTTCTGCCAGCTCTACCCCAGCTGGTGTTCGCTGGAGCTGGCGCCGATCTACGTGCTCTACGACATCTATGTGCTGCCATCGGCGCGCCGCCTGGGCGCCGGCCGGCTGCTGCTGCTGTCGGCGGTCAACGCCGCGCGCGACGACGGCAAGCAGCGCATCGACCTGACCACTGCGCACGACAACCTCAGCGCGCAGGCCTTGTACGAGTCGATGGGCTGGGTGCGCGACCAGGTGTTCCGGGCCTACTCGCGCACGGTGCGCTGAGGCGCCACGCACGGACTCGGTGCGCCGGCGCGCCCCGGGTCTGTTGGGGATGGGCACGGCGGCCAAGCCCGCCTAGTCTGCCGCCCAGGCGCCCTGTTCGGGCGCGGGAGACCCATCATGTCCTTGCCCTTCTTTGCGAGCCGCCTGGCCGCCCTGGCCTGCGCGCTGCTGGCCGCCA
>JAFLDI010000188.1 GCA_017302485.1 Burkholderiales bacterium
GCCGTGGGCGCCGGCCTGCTGGCGTTTGCGCCGTGGCTGATGAAGGCGTTGGCGGTGGTGGGCACTGTGGCCATGTTCCTGGTGGGCGGCGGCATCGCGCTGCACGGCTGGGAGAGCCTGCACCATGCGCTGCTGCACGCCTGGCCGCTGGGCGAGCACCTGACCTGGGTGCTCGACGGCCTGTTCGGCGTGGTGGCCGGCGCGGTGGTGCTGGCGGTCGTCGAGGCAGCGCGGCGGTTGCGCGGCTGACAAGCGCCGCGCCGCGTCAGGCGTTTTCCGACAAGGCACGGCGCCCGCTGCCGACATCACGGGCCGAATCCTTCCGGCTGCGTGCCAGGGGCTGGCGGCGCAGGATGGTGGCCGTGCATTCCAGGAGCCAACCATGCACCACGCCTATCAAAGCCGGACGCTGCCCCGAGACGAGGGCTTCGAGCTGCGCTTCCAGTCGCTGTTCCACCAGGGGCGTGCGATGGCCTTTCCGTGCGACGCCCACGGCCATGTGGACCTCGACGCGCTGAGTGAGCGCGCCCGCGAGAACTACCTCTACGCCCGCGCCGTGGTCGGACGCGAGTACGCCGTCCCAGCCGTCTGCCACAGCCTGCGCTGATCAGCGCCGCCAGGCCGCTGCGGTGTAGAGCGCGAGCGCGGCCCAGATCAGGCCAAAGCCCAGCAGCCGCGACGGCTGCAGCGGCTCGTGAAAGACCCACAGCCCCAGCATGAACTGGATCGACGGCCCCAGGTATTGCAGCAGCCCCAGCGTGGCCAGCGTGATCTGCCGCGCTCCATGGGCGAACAGCAGCAAGGGCACCGCGGTCAGCGGGCCGGCCAGCAGCAGCCAGAACCAGTCCACAGGCGCGTGCGGCGCGCCCCCACTGGCCACCAGCCAGGCCAGCGCGGGCACCGCCAGCGGGGCCATCAGCAGGGTCTCCAGCGCCAGGCCTTCCACCGCGCCCAGCGGTGCCGTCTTGCGCAACAGGCCGTAGAGGCCGAAGCTGGCCGCCAGTCCCAGCGCGATCCAGGGCGGTGCACCGGCCGTCCAGCCCAGCCACAGCACCCCCAGGGCAGCCAGGCCCACCGCCACCCATTGCAGCGGCCGCGGCCGCTCGCCCAGGACCAGCACGCCCAGCAGCACGTTGAACAGCGGGTTGATGAAGTAGCCCAGGCTGGCCTCCAGCACCCGGCCCTGCTGCACCGCCCAGACGTAGAGCAGCCAGTTGGCCGCCAGCAGTGCGGTGCTGGCGGCGAAGGCGGCCAGTGCCCGAGGCGTGAGCTGACCCAGCCAGCCCCAGCGCCGCTGCCAGGCCAGCAGGCCCAGCACCACCACCAGCGACCAGACCGAGCGGTGGCCAACCATCTCGAGCGGCGGCACCGTGGACAGGCGGTGGAAGTACAGCGGGAACAGGCCCCAGATGATGTAGGCGGTGGCGGCGCTCAGCAGACCGGGCGGCATGGGCAGGCCGCGGGGATGGCGGCGGGACAGTGGGGCCCTATTGTGGCGGCACGGCAGAGCCCAGTCCGGGCAGGGCCTTCCATTCGGGGCCGGCCGGCGCCAGCCATTGCTGGGCCGGCTGGCCCTCGCGTGCCGGGATGGCCAGCGACAAGGCATGCAGCCACAGGCGCTGCACCCCCAGCCACTCGGCCAGCGCGCGGTTCAGGGGCCCCTTGCCATGGGTGCTGTCGCCCACCAGGGGATGGCCCAGGTGCTTCAGGTGGCGGCGGATCTGGTGTCGGCGGCCGGTCTCGGGCCAGGCCTCTATGAGCGCCACCCGGGTGCCGTCGAATCCCGCCCTCGTGGACAGCGGCCACTCGGCGCGCGCCAGCGTGCGGCCTCGGGTGCAGGCCGCCAGCATCGGCTGCCCCTGGCTGGGGCGCTCGGGGTCGCGTGCCAGCGGATGATCGACGCACCACTCGTCAGCGGGCCAGCCGCGCACCAGCGCCAGATAGCGCTTGCGGCACAGGCCGGCGTCGAAAGCCTTGCCCAAAGCGCGCGCGGCCTGGGGATGGCGGGCCAGCAGCAGCACGCCCGAGGTGCCCTTGTCGAGGCGGTGCGCCGGTGACAGTGCGCCCCAGGCCTTGCCCAGGCGGTCGAGCACGGAGTCGGTCTCGTGGGCATCCAGACCACTGCGGTGCACCAACAGGCCGGCGGGCTTGTCCACCGCCAGCACGTCCTGGCTCGCGCACAGCAGCACCAGTTCGTGGCGGACAGGCGACACCCGGGGCAGGGCCTGTCCCACAGGCAGGGGATGCTCCGATGAACTGGGGAGGGCGTTCATACCTCGGCGGGCTGAAAAATCCTTGTCATGGAAACCCGGCACCATGCCGGCCAACGGAGGGACGCCCCATGCCTCAAACCTATTATCTCGGCGGCCGCACGCCGCTGGTGACCTGGACGGCCTGCCTGCTGTGGGCCCTGGCCTCCCTGCTGGCCGCCTGGGTGGGCTGGTGGGGCAGCACCGCTGCGGCCTGGTGGATCGCCACCGCCGGCGTGGTCGCCACGCTGTTCGCGGTGACAGGCGGCGGCCTGTGGTGGCGCCTGGAATGGGCGCGCCGTGCCGGCGTGGTCTGCCTGCTGGCGGTGGGTGTGGGCAGCGTGGGTCTGGTCTGGCTGATGGCCGGTCAGGCGCTGTGGGCACTGCTGGCCGCATTGCCCGTCTCCGTCGCCTTGGCCTGGTTGGCGCGCCGCCTGGACTCGACGGCCGTGCGCGAGCAGTTCGTTGCCTGAGCGGAGTCAGCCCAGGTTGCCCTCCACGTAGTACCAGCGCGGCGCACCCTCCAGGGCGGCGCGTTCGAAGCGGCTGGTTTCCTGCAGCCGCTGCGCCCGGCCGCCCAGCTTGCTGCGCGCCACGAAGCTCACCTCGGCGCGGTCCGGCCCGGTGACGCGGTGGCTTCGCACTTCCAGGCCCAACCACCGCAGGCCCGGCGGGTTGACCGTCAGATCGGCCGGGCGGGTGCGTGGATGCCAGGTGTCGCTCAGGTAATCCAGCCGGTCCAGCACGTAGGCGCAGTAGCGCGAGCGCATCAGGGCCTCGGCGTCGGGCGCCTGCAGGTGCTGCGGGCCACTGTGCCAGCGGCCACAGCACGCGGACAGTGGATGCCCGCTGCCACAGGGGCAGGCCTTCGATGATGGATCGGACATGGGGCCAGGAGCGGCGACAAAAGTTGCGCTAGAATACGAGGCTTCACCCAGACAGACCACGGGTGCGTCGCTTACCAGGAGAGGTGGCAGAGTGGTCGAATGCGCCGGACTCGAAATCCGGTATACGGTTATACCGTATCGAGGGTTCGAATCCCTCCTTCTCCGCCAGGTCGTCAAGGCCCACGCAGTGCGTGGGCCTTGTTCGTTTCAATCGGTGTTCGGGCTGCCTGGTCCGGGCCGATCGACGGGCATCGACCAGGGGATCGACAAGCACGGCGTGGCGGGCGATAGTCGGCAATCCTCTCGTCGGAGTTGCCTGATGCGCCATCACATCGAACCTGTGTCCGTCTTGTCTGTGCTGGCGCTGGCCGCCTGTGCGGTGGCCAGTCCGGGCGTCTTCGCCGCCACTGGCCTGCAGGTTCACCTGTCGGCGCCTGTGCAGGTGATGCAGGGTGATGGCGAGGTGCTTGTGGAGGTGGTGGTGCGCAACACCGGTGAGCGCACGCACAAGCTGCAGCGCTGGCAACTGCCGGAAGGCCTGCTGCATGGCCCGCTGTTCCGTATTCAGGGCGAGCGGGGCGTCGAGGCCGCCTACCGCGGCCCGCTGGTGAAGCGGGCCGCGCCGCGTGCGCAGGATCAGGTGCTGCTGGCCCCGGGCGAGCAACTCAGCTACCGAGTCGACCTGTCACGCGACTATGCCCTGCCCGATGGCCACTACACGGTCGAATACCTGGGCCGTGCCCGCGTGGCCGGGCAGGCGGACCTGGCCTCGGCCGAGCCGCTGTCGCTGTGGTTGTCTGGGCGCAGCCCGGCCGTGCAGCGCGCCGGCGTGGCTGGTGCTGCGGCCGGCCCGATCACCTTCACTGGCAATTGCACGGCCGGCGAGCAGACCGACCTGACCACCGCGGTGGGCAAGGCCGGGAACTACTCGACCGAGTCCAAGAAGTACCTGAAGGCCATGGGGGCGCCGACCACCCGCTACACCACCTGGTTCGGCGCCTACTCCGCGGCACGCCATGACAGGGTCCGCCAGAACTTCAGCAAGGTGGCCCAGGCCTTCAAGAAGAAGCCGTTGACGCTGGACTGCTCCTGCAACGACAACGGCGTGTATGCCTACGTCTACCCGAACGACCCCTACAAGATCTATCTGTGCGGGGCCTTCTGGACGGCGCCGATGACCGGCACCGACTCCAAGGCGGGCACGCTGGTCCATGAGATGTCGCATTTCACCGTGGTGGCTGGCACCAATGACTGGGCCTATGGACAGACCGCGGCCAAGGCACTGGCGATCGACAACCCCGACCGTGCGGTGGACAACGCCGACAGTCACGAGTACTTCGCCGAGAATACTCCGGCACAGCCCTGAATGAGACGACGTGCACTGGCGGCTGTGGTGGTGGCCGGATGGGCATCGGCGGCGCTGGGACAGGCCGCGCCGGACCTGCGATGCGGTCTGCAGGTCCTGCCACGACAGGCGCTCGGGCAGGCCGTGGTGTTGCAGTTCACGCTGACCAACGCTGGTCCGGACGCCCTCTGGGTGCTGCGCTGGAACACGCCTTGGGAAGGGCACTGGACGGCGCCCTTTGCCACACTCAGCCGCGACGGTCAGCCGCTGGACTACCAGGGGGCGATGGTCAAGCGCGCCGCTCCCGACGCCAGCAGCTACCTGCGGCTGGCCGCTGGTCAGGTGCAGCGGGGCAGTGTGCCGCTGTCGCCTGCATTCGATGTCAGTCGCGCAGGCCGCTATGTGTTGCAGCCCACGATCACGCTGGGTGACGTGCAGGTGCAGCAGGGCGGCGCCGGGCCTCGCCTGGGGCAGCCCTGGCATGGCGTCGACCTGAACTGCGCGGCGGCCGGCTTCGAGATGCTGGCGCCACGCTGATCCTCACTTGTAGCCGACGCGGTCCAGCATTTGCTGGACCTTGGCCGAGTTGGCACCGATCGTGGCCACCGGGATCACCTCGGCCTTGAACGGGCCCAGAGCCTTGAGGGCAGGGTTGTCGGTGCCGGTGCCCTCGACCGCCGCGTACTCGTTGTTGCCAATGGCGAAATAGGCCTGGGCCGATGGGCTGGCCAGGTACTCCAGGAACTTGCGTGCGGCCTCGGGGTGAGGGGCGTTTCGGGCCACTGCGCCGCCGGCAATGTTGACATGGGTGCCGGCGCCGGCCTGATCAGGGAAGACCACGCCGACCTTGTCCATCACATCGCGGTCCGCCGGGTTGCTCGAGCGCATCAGACGCGCCAGGTAGTAGCTGTTGGACAGGCCGACCTGGCATTCACCAGAGGCGACGGCCTTGATCTGGTCGGTGTCGCCGCCCTTGGGCGGGCGAGCCATGTTGTCGACCACGCCCTTGAGCCAGGCCTCGGTGGCCTGCGGGCCGATGTGCTCAAGCACGGCGCCGAACAGGCTGAGGTTGTAGGGGTGGGCGCCCGAGCGGGTGCAGACCTTGCCCTTGTTTTTCGGGTCGGCCAGCTCGGCGTAGGTGTCGACGTCGGAACGCTGCACACTGGCCTTGTTGTAGACGATCACCCGGGCGCGGGTGGAGAAGCCGAACCAGGCCGAACCTTCGCCCTTGTCGGCGCCGCGCAGGCGGGCCGGGATAGCCTTGTCCAGCACGGGCGACTTCAACGGGCGGAACAGGCCGGCTTCCTCGGCACGCCACAGGCGGGCCGCGTCCACCAGCAGCACCACGTCGGCCGGGCTGGCCGCGCCTTCGGTGCGCAGGCGCTCGAGGATGCCGGCGTCGTCGGCATCGACTCGGTTGATGGTGATGCCGGTGGCGGCGCTGAAGTCCTTGTACAGCGCCTCGTCGGTCTGGTAGTGGCGGGCGGAGTACAGGTTCAGCACCTTGTCCTGGGCGGCCGCGCCCAGGGGCAGCAGGCAGGCGGCGAACAGAGCGGGCAGCAATCGGGTGGGGCGCGTCATGACAGGGTCCACGGGCACAGGAGGTGAATGGTGGCGTTCAGTGTAATAGTAAACGCGAACGATTCGCAATACATTTTGTTTGCTTGCTTTGCCCGTCGGGGGGGGCGCTCAACACGCGACCGGGCCGCGCCCCCGTCCCAGCAGCAGCACCGGCAGCAGACCGACCGCGACAATGGCCAGCGAGGGCCAGGCCGCCTCGCCCAGGCGTTCGTCGCGGGCCAACTGGTTGGCCACCACGGCCAGGGTGTCGTGGTTGAAGGGGCGCAGCACCAGTGTGGCCGGCAACTCCTTCATCACATCGACGAACACCAGCAGCCACGCCGTCCCCACCGATCCCCGCAGCAGCGGCCAGTGGACCAGACGCCAGGTCGCCCAGGGGCCGTGACCCAGCAGGCGGGCGCTCTCGTCGAAGCTGGCTGGCAGCCGCGCATAGCCTGCATCCACCGACTGCATGGCCACGGCCGAGAAGCGCACCAAGTAGGCATAGACCAGGCCCGTGATGGTGGCGGTCAACCAGCCCGCCAGCGGCAGTTCGGGCCAGCGCGCCTGCCAGGCGCCCAGCGGCCACAGCAGACCGATCACGATCACGGCGCCGGGCACGGCGTAGCCCAGCCCCCCGCTCCGCGCCAGACCGTCCAGCCAGCGCCCTGGTTGGCGGCGCCGCGCGGCGGCCAACGCCAGGGCCCTGGCCACGGCC
>JAFLDI010000189.1 GCA_017302485.1 Burkholderiales bacterium
TACCCAGTGCCGCGACGATGCCGGCGCGCGCGCCGCTCCTGAGCGCGCTGCTCACGATGTAGAGCACGTCGGGGCCTGGCGTGAGGTTGAGCAGCCACCCGGCTGCGATGAACATCAGAAGCTGTGTCGTGTCAGGCATGGGCGTCTCATCGGGTCGGCTCAATAAAGGCCGGTGCGCACGGCTGCGGTCGATGGCGTGGGCGCTTCTGCAAAGAATCGCCGCACGGTGGCGATGGTGTGGTCGATGCCTGCCGTGTCCACATCGAGGTGAGTGACAAACCGCAGGCCGATGAGGCCGGTCGCCAGCACACCATTCGCCTTGAGGAAATCCAGCAGCGCCGGACCGCGCGCGTCGGCCACATCGACGAACACGATATTGGTCTCGGCCGACTTCACCGCAAGGCCGTCTATGCCCTGCAGGCCGTCTGCCAGACGACGCGCGTGGGCGTGGTCATCGGCCAGGCGGGCCACATGATGGTCCAGTGCGTGCAGCGCGCAAGCGGCCAGCATCCCAGCCTGCCGCAGGCCGCCGCCGGCCATCTTGCGGATGCGGCGCCCGCGTTGGATCAGTTCGTGCGAGCCGCACAGGGCCGACCCTACAGGCGCACCCAGGCCCTTGCTGAAGCAGACCGACAGGCTGTCGAAGTGGTCTGCGATCTCGCGCAGGCGGGCGCGCGCGCCCTGCCCCGGTGCTGCCGAAGCGACCGCCGCGTTGAACACGCGTGCGCCATCGAGGTGGGTGTTCAAACCTTTTTCGCGCGCCAGCGCAGTGGCACTGCGCAGGTAGTCGTCGGGCATCACGTGGCCGTTCCAGGTGTTCTCCAGGCACAGCAGGCGGCTGCGCGCGAAGTGCGGGTCGTCGGGCTTGATGGCGCCGGCGATGTCGGCCAGCGCCATCTGCCCGCGCGCGTCCTGCTCCAGCGGCTGCGGCTGGATGCTGCCCAGCACCGCGGCGCCCCCGCCCTCGTAGCGGTAGGTGTGGGCCAGCTGGCCGACGAGGTACTCGTCGCCGCGCTGGCAGTGCGCCAGCAGCGCGCAGAAGTTGCTCTGCGTGCCGCTGGGCATGAACAGCGCCGCCTCCATGCCGGCCAGCGCGGCCATGCGCTGCTGCAAGGCGTTGACCGTGGGGTCGTCGCCAAAGACATCGTCGCCCACCTCGGCGCGGGCCATCGCCTCGCGCATCGCTGGCGTCGGCCGGGTGACCGTGTCGCTCCGAAGGTCGACCGTTGTCATGCCCGGCTCATCGCGACGAAGTTGCGCAGCATCGCGTGCCCATGCTCGGAGAGGATGGACTCGGGATGGAACTGCACGCCCTCCAGCGGCGTGCGGGTGCCGGCCAGCTCGCGGTGGCGCACGCCCATGATCTCGCCGTCCTCCGAGCGCGAGGTGACCACCAGCGCCTCGGGACGGGTGCTTTCCTCGATCACCAGCGAGTGGTAGCGGATCACGGTGAACTGCTTGGGCAGGCCGGCGTAGACGCCCTGGCCGTCGGTGTCGATGACACTGGTCTTGCCGTGCATCTGGGTCTTGGCGCGGATGATGCGCCCGCCCAGCGCCGCACCGATGCTCTGGTGGCCCAGGCACACGCCCAGGATCGGCAGCTTGCCGACATAGGTCTGGATCGCCGGCACGCACACGCCGGCCTCGGCCGGCGAGCAGGGGCCGGGCGAGAGCACCAGCTGGTCGGGTTGGAGCGCACCGATCTCCTCGACGGTGATCTCGTCGTTGCGCACCACCTTGACCTCTTCGCCCAGCTCGGAGAAGTACTGCACCAGGTTGAAGGTGAAGGAGTCGTAGTTGTCGATCATCAGCAACATCGTCGTTCTCCTTCAGAAGCCTTCTTCCACCAGCTCGGCGGCACGGATGACGGCCCGGGCCTTGGCCTCGGTCTCCTTCCACTCCAGCTCGGGCACCGAGTCGGCCACCACACCGGCACCGGCCTGCACGTACAGCGTGTTGTCCTTGACGATACCGGTGCGGATGGCAATGGCCACGTCCATGTCGCCGGCAAAGCTGAGGTAGCCGCAGGCGCCGCCGTAGATGCCGCGCTGGCTGATCTCGAGCTCGTCGATGATCTCCATCGCGTGGATCTTGGGCGCGCCGCTGAGCGTGCCGGCGGGAAAGCTCGCCTTGAGCACATCCAGCGCGGACAGGCCCGGCTGCAGCAGCCCCTCGACATTGCTGACGATGTGCATCACATGCGAGTAGCGCTCGATGCCGAAGGCCTCGGTGACCTTGACGCTGCCGGTCTGGGCGATGCGACCCACGTCGTTGCGCGCCAGGTCGATCAGCATCACGTGCTCGGCGCGCTCCTTCATGTCGGCCAGCAGGTCGGCCTCAAGCTGGCGGTCCTGCTCGGGCGTGGCGCCGCGCGGGCGGGTGCCGGCGATCGGGCGGATCGTCACCACCTGCCCTTCCGGCCGGGCCTCCTGGCGCACCAGGATCTCGGGGCTGGCGCCGACGATCTGGAAGTCGCCCAGGTCGTAGTAGTACATGTAGGGGCTGGGGTTGAGCGAGCGCAGCGCGCGGTACAGCGACAGCGGGCTCTCGGTGTAGCGCTTCTTCAGGCGCTGGCCGATGACGATCTGCATGCAGTCGCCGGCGGCGATGTACTCCTTGGCCTTGAGCACCGCACGCTCGAAGTCGGCCTTGGCGAACTCGCGCTCCACCGCATGGCTGGCGCCGCGGCGCACCTGCGGCGCGGTGACGCTGTAGCGCAGCTTGTCGCTCAGCTCGGCCAGGCGCTTCTTGCCCCGGAAGTAGGCCTCGGGCTGCGACGGGTCGGCCCAGACGATCAGGTACAGCCGGCCCGAGAGGTTGTCGATGACCGCCAGCTCCTCGGTCTGCAGCAGCAGGATGTCGGGCGTGCCGATGCCGCCGGGCTTCTTCACGCCGGCCAGCTTCTTCTCGATGTAGCGCACGGTCTCGTAGCCGAAGTAGCCGGCCAGACCGCCGCAGAAGCGTGGCAGGCCCGGGCGCAGGGCGGGCTTGAAGCGCTGCTGGTACTGCGCCACGAAGTCCAGCGGGTTGCCCTCATGGCGCTCGACCACCGCGCCGTCGGTGAGCACCTCGGTCACGCCGTCGGTGGCGCGCAGCAGCGTGCGTGCGGGCAGGCCGATGAAGCTGTAGCGGCCGAAGCGCTCGCCACCCACCACCGACTCCAGCAGAAAGCTGTTCTTCTGGCCGCCGGCCAGCTTCAGGTACAGCGAGAGCGGGGTTTCGAGGTCGGCAAAGGCCTCGGCAATCAGGGCGATGCGGTTGTAGCCCTGGTCGGTGAGGCTCTTGAATTCGAGTTCAGTGATCACGTGTCGGGTCCTGGACGGAGCCCGGCCGGCTGCGCATGCGGCAGCGACAGAAGGTGCGGCTCGGGCGGGGCTGTCGGGCGGCGGCAGCCTGGGTGGGCTGTCGCAGGATACCGGCGCGCATCAGGCCCGGGTGCGGGCCGTCAGGCAGGCGGCAAATGGCTCAGGCGTGCCAGCGACGCCAGGGCCAGGCTCCCCGGTCGATCGACGACGCCATCCATTTGCGCGAGGTGAACATGCGTTCGAGTGTAGCGCAAGGCCGTGCCCCGTCGCCTGCGCGACAGCGGTTTACAGCCCAGCCCGCTTTGGCGACACTCCCGCCGCCGCCGACCGACCGGGTCAGCGGCATCCGCGCACCTGCTGTACCCGAGGAGTGCCCCCCCATGAGACGTCGTTGCCTGCTGCCCGCCCTGTGCTGGGCCCTGTCCCTGCCCGCGCTGGCAGCCGATCCACCGGCACCCGCCGAGCTGTCCGGCGTCCGCTACGACGCCTATGAAACCGTGGCCGGCAGCCGACTGGCACTCAACGGCGCCGGCATCCGCTACAAGGCCATCTTCAAGGTCTACACCGCCGGCCTGTACCTGGGCCGCCCGGCCACCACGCCCGAGGCTGTCTACGCCACGCCCGGCCCGCGCCGCATCCACATCGTGATGCTGCGCGAGATCGACGCCAACGAGCTGGGCAAGCTCTTCACCCAGGGCATGGAGAAGAACGCCACGCGCCAGGAGTTCGTCAAGTCCATCCCCGGCACGCTGAAGCTGGCCGAGCTGTTCGCGCGCAAGAAGAAGCTGGTGGCGGGCGACTCGTTCAGCGTGGACTACCTGCCCGGCCAGGGCACGGTCGTGCTGGTCAACGGCAAGCCCGAGATCGAGCCCATCAAGGAACCCGAGTTCTTCAATGTGCTGCTGAGCATCTGGCTGGGCCAGTCACCGGCGGATGCCGGCCTGAAGGACGCGCTGCTGGGCCTGAAGGGGCGTGCCTTCGGCGCCTGATCAGGCGAGCTCGTCCAGGCGGTCGATGACCCGGTCGGGCCGCGCGGCCTCGACCGGCTCGCCGTGGTTGTAGCCATAGCGCACCAGCACCACCGGGCAGCCGGCAGCGCGTGCAGCCTGGCAGTCGTTGCTGGAGTCGCCCACCATCAGCGTCTGCGCGGGCGCGGTGCCCAGCGCCTCACAGGTGCGCAGCAGCGGCAGCGGGTCGGGCTTCTTGCGCTCGAAGGCGTCGCCGCCAAACACCCGTTCGAAGCAGCCAGCCAGGCCCTTGCGCGCCAGCAGCTCGCGCGCAAACTCGCCTGGCTTGTTGGTCAGGCAGGCCAGGCGCAGGCCGCGCGCGCGCAGCGCCTGCAGGCCCGCGGCCACGCCGGGATACACCGCCGAGTGGGAACCGTTGATCGCACGGTAGTGGCGCTGGTAGGCGGCCCAGGCGGCCTCGTACAGATCGGCAGGCGCCGCCACCTCGGCCAGCGTGCGGCGGATCAGGTGCTCCGATCCCTTGCCCACGGTGCGCTCGATGAAAGCCCGGCCGATGGCCGCTTGGCCCAGCTCGGCCAGTGTGCGGTTGAGCGCGGCCTCGAAATCGCCCACGGTGTCGACCATGGTGCCATCGAGGTCGATGATGGCGGCGTGCCAGGGCAGGGAGCTGGGTTGGGGCATGGGATGAAACGGTGGGTGTCGGCGAGCGCGGATTGTGCGGTGGGAGGCGGGCTGCGTGCGGCCTGGGCGGGATGACCCCAGCGAGCGTCGGGGCCAGCCCACGGCTGCGAAGGTCGGTGTGGCTCGACGGAACGCGGGGCCAGGGCGACAGCAGCGGCCATCGACGGCGTGTCCTGTTCTACGCGCCCATCGCGTTCTCTGAGGTATCCACCCACCACCCGAGGAGTCCGCCATGTCCCGCCGCACCCTGATCGCCGCCGCCCTGTCCGTTCTGGCATCCCTGCCCGCTGCCCAGGCCGCCACGCGCTGCGCCGACTTCCTGGCCGCGCCCGACAACTTCCCGCTGATGGAGAAGTTCAAGCTGAACAAGTTCAGGTTCCAGGACCGCAGCGGCGGCTTCGCGCCCTTCGTCAACGTGTTCACCGACCTGATCGGCCAACCGGTGCACGGCATGCAGTTCGACCCGCGCGGCCTGCGCATCACGCCGCCCGGGCTGTCGCTGTCGGTGGACCTGCGCGTGGGCGCCTTTGCCGGCGTGGCGCTGCAGATCGTGGCCTTCGACGCCGCTGGCGGCGTGCAGGACACGATGATCGTGCCCGCCGACAACATCATGCACACCGTGGTGCTGAACGCCATGACGGCGCCGATCGAGTCGGTGCAAGTCAAGGGCGGCAACTTCGAGGGCGTGCTGAACCACGTCTGCGGCCACCGCTGAAGCGGGGTCGGCCGGCGGCGTGTCCGGATCTAGGCGCCGATTGCGTTCTCCTCAGTATCCACCCACCCCACGAGGAGTTGCTGATGTCCCGCCGTGTTCTGCTCGCCGCCACGCTGCTGGCCCTGTCTGCCCTGGCGCCTGCCCAGGCTGCCACCCGCTGCGCCAGCTTCGAGGCCATCGAGGCCGGCACCCAGATGCCTGAGAAGTTCAAGATCAAGGGCTTCCGATTCAAGGACCGCGCGGGTGGCGTGGTACCCATGGTGCGCGACCGCACCGCAGCCGATGGTCAGGTGCTGCATGGCCTGAGCTTCGACCCGCGCAGCCTGGTGATCACCTTGCCCGAGTCGCATGGGGCCGGGATGCGCGTGCGCATGCGTCTGCTGCTGTCGCCCGGCGAGGTGGTGCGCGTGCGCGCCTTGAACGACGCCGGGCAGACGCTCGCCAGCGAGCTGGTCAACAACGAAAACGTCTATGACGTGATCCTGGTGCCGCCGGCGACCGAGCGCATCGCCAGCCTCGCGCTGGACGGCGGCGAGGGCCAGGGCGTGCTGGGGTCGACCTGCTCGGTCGCGCCCTGATACTGACACGCCGCTCATGTGCAACGGCGCCCCGCAGGGCGCCGTTGGCGTGTCAGGGCCGTGCCGGGATCAGGCGGCCGACTTGACCTTCAGACGCCAGGCATGCAACAGCGGCTCGGTGTAGCCGCTGGGCTGTTGCACGCCCTTGAAGACCAGATCGCAGGCGGCCTGGAAGGCGGCGCCCTTGCTGTTGCCGCTCATCTTCGTGTAGGCCGCATCGCCCTTGTTCTGCTGGTCCACCACCTTGGCCATGCGCTTGAGCGTGGCCTTGACCTGGTCCTTGGTGACCACACCGTGCAGCAGCCAGTTGGCCATGTGCTGGCTGGAGATGCGCAGCGTGGCGCGGTCTTCCATCAGGCCCACGTTGTGGACGTCGGGCACCTTGGAGCAGCCCACGCCCTGGTCGACCCAGCGCACCACGTAGCCCAGGATGCCCTGCGCGTTGTTGTCCAGCTCCTGCTGCTTCTCGGCGTCGGTCCACTTGGGCGTCTTGACCACCGGCACCGTCAGCAGGCCGTCGAGGATGGCCTCGCGCTCGGCGTCGACGTCGACCTTCTCCAGGCCCTTCTGCACCTT
>JAFLDI010000019.1 GCA_017302485.1 Burkholderiales bacterium
CGGCAGCGCCCAGCCAGGCTGCGCGCCCCTGCCCCGGCGCCAGCGTGGCTGCGGACAGCGGCTGGTAGAGCCCGCCACGGTCCCAGAAGCGCGGCTCGGAGCAGCCTATGCAGCCGTGCCCCGACTGGATCGGAAAGGACACGCCGCCGTTCCACTTCTGTGACGCGCAGGCGTTGTAGGTGACGGGACCCTTGCAGCCCAGCTCGAACAGGCACCACCCCTGGCGCGCGCCTTCGTCGTCGAAGCTGTGCGCAAACAGACCGCGCTCGTAGAACGGGCGGCGGTAGCAGCGGTCGTGGATGGTCTCGCCGAAGAAGGCCCGCGGACGGCGCAGGGCGTCGAGCTCGGGCAGACGACCGAAGGACAGGATGTGGGTCAGCGTGCCCACCATGGCCTGCGGCATGGGCGGACAACCGGGGATGTTGATGACCGGCTTGCCCTTCACCAGGGTGTCGATGGCCACGGCACCGGTGGGATTGGGGTGAGCCTCGGGCAGGCCACCGAAGGCCGCACAGGTGCCCACAGCCACCACCGCTGCGGCGTGTTCCACCGTCTCGGCCAGCATCGACAGATTGCTGTGGCCGGCGATCACCGAGTAGGCGCCATCGGCACCGGTGGGTACCGAGCCATCCACCACCACGATGTACTGGCCGGAATTGTCCTTCATGGCCCGGCGCCTGGCCTCTTCGGCCGCCTCGCCCGATACCGACTGCAGCGTGTGGTGATAGTCCAGCGAGATGAAATCGAAGATCAGGTCCTCGAGGCTGGGGCTGAAGCTCCGCGTGAACGACTCGGTGCAGCCGGTGCACTCCTGGAACGACAGCCAGATCACCGACTGCCGGCGCGCCCGCGCCAGCCCGTCGGCCATCGCAGTCGCAGCGGTGGCGGGCAAGGCCATCGCGCTGCACATGGCGCTGGCGAACTGCAGGAAGGCGCGCCGCGATACACCGCGCTCGCGCATCATCTCGCCCAGGGTCCGGGGATCGGTCATGCGATGGCTCCTGTGGGACCGGGCAGGCCGCGGGCCGCCTCGGCAGGGTGAAGCGATGCCAGCAAACGCGCAGCGGCATCGGCCACGTCGTCGGCATGGGCGGCCATCAGCGGCGGCGCACGGGCCACGACAAGCGTCTGCCAGGCAACGGCCGAGGCTTCCGCGCTGGCCTGCTGCCGCTGCCACCAGATGCCGCCGAACGCGGTTTCCTCGATCGTGGTGAAGGCCGCACTCGATACCTCGGCGCGCACCTCGCCGTGGCCCAGATGCGCACGCAAGCGGGCGATGCCCGCATCGTCGATCGGCAGACTGCGCAGGTCGATGATCTGCACATGGTCGGGCGACTGGGCGAGCAAAACCAGTTCTTCGGCCAGTTGCTGCAGCACAGCCTCGACCACCTGGCTGTCCCGCGGGCCAGCCGGGTCCTGCGGTACCAACGGGATCACGCGCCTGGATGCGCTCACGGGGCCACCGCAGGGTCCGCGGCCTGGGCATGCAGCCAACTCAGCACGCTGAGGGCCATCACGGGCAGCGCGTCGCGCACGGCGGGCGTGGGCTCCAGGCCCAGTTCGGTACAGGCCGGCTCCACGGCCACCAGCACGCGCCGTGCCGGCAACAGGCCCTGCAGGGCCGCCGCCCCCAGCAGATCGGCCAGGGCCACCTCGTGGACCGAACTCTTGCGGCCCATGGCCTGGGCGTCCATGGCCTCGTTCTCGAACACCCGCACCGTCCCCGGAACGGCGCCGAAGCGCGCCGCGTCCACGACGACCAAGGTATCGCAGGCCTCGATGGCGGGCAGCAGACCCAGACCCATGGTGCCACCATCCTGCAGCAACGCCTGCCCAGCCAGCGATGGTGCGAGACGATCAATCACCAGCGGGCCGGCCGCATCATCCTGCAAGAGCCGGTTGCCGATGCCCAGCACCAGTCGCCGGTCGGCGCCCTGTGATCGCTGGCCTGCCAGGGCCTGTCCTCCGGATGTGCTCATCGCGGTCGCCTGTGGTTGGCGAAGACTTGATCTGTCTCCTGGGAATTAGTTTAGTGAATGCTAATCTAGCAATTCTGACCTTGGTCAAGGTCGCAGGAGGCGTGTCCAATGTGTCTGGCGATTCCGATGCGAGTGGTGTCGGTCGACGGCTGGCTGGCCTTGTGCGAGGCGCATGGCAGCCACCGCCTGGTCCGTCTGCTGCGCCTGATGCATGAGGACATCCGGCCTGGCGACCATCTGGCTGTCCATGCCGGTGACGCGATCGAGCGCCTCAGCCCCGAGCGCGCCGCCGAGGCCTGGTCCTTGTACGAGCTGATGCTGGCCGCTACGGCCCCGGACGACGAAGGCCCGCACGCGGCGGGCCTTCAGCAGAGCGACCGGTCTTAGGCGCGCGCCGAGCGCAGTTGCACCGAGAAGTCGCGCAGCGCGGCCACGCCGCTGGCCTCGGCGCGACGGCACCAGTCCTGCAGCTCAACCACCAGTTGCTCGGCCGAGACGTTGGTGCGGGTCCACAGCTGGCGCAGCTCTTCGCGCATGGTGACCAGCTTGTGCAGCGCGGGGCTGTCGGCGATCGCCGCATCCAGCTGTGCGCGCACGTTGCCGGGAATGCGATCGAAGTCGCGATGCAGCCAGCGCTCGGCCAGGCGCAGGTTGGTCCAGGCGGCACTCTTGGCCGCCCCCTCGGCCTTCAGGCGTGCCAGCTCCGTGGCACAGGTGCGGCGCAACTCCTTGGCATAGTCGGCCATCAGCTCGTAGCGGTTGGCGATGATGACCTCCAGCGTACGGCGATCGGCCTCGGCCTTGACCGAACCCAGCACCAGTTGCGGCGCCACCTTGCGCACCTTGGCCCAACCCAGGGCCTGCAGAACGCGGATGTAGGCCCAGCCCAGGTCGAACTCGTAGGGCTTGACCGAAAACTTGGCCGAGGTGGCGTAGGTGTGGTGGTTGTTGTGCAGTTCCTCGCCACCGATCAGCAGGCCCCAGGGCGAGATGTTGGTGGAGGCATCGGGGGCCTCGAAGTTGCGGTAACCCCAGTAGTGGCCAATGCCATTGATGACGCCGGCCGCCCAGATGGGGATCCACAGCATCTGCACCGCCCAGATCGTCAGGCCCCAGCCGCCAAACATCACGACATTGGCGATCAGCAGCAGGCTCACACCCAGCGCACTGTGCGGGGTGTAGAGGTGGCGCTCGATCCAGTCGTCTGGCGTGTGGTGGCCGTACTTGGACAGGGTCTCGGCCACCTTGGCTTCGGCACGGTAGAGCTCGGAGCCGCGCAGCAGCACGGTGTCGATGCCGCGGGTGATCGGGCTGTGCGGATCCTCAGGGGTCTCGCACTTGGCGTGGTGCTTGCGATGGATGGACACCCACTCCTTGGTGACCATGCCCGTGGTCAGCCACAGCCAGAATCGGAAGAAATGCGAGGGCACCGGGCCCAGGTCCAGCGCCCGGTGCGCCTGCGCACGATGCAGGAAGATCGTGACTGCGGCGATGGTGATGTGCGTCACCACCAGGGTGTAGCCCAGAAGCTGCCAGCCGGAGGCATGCAGCAGTCCATTGGCGGCGAAATCAGCCGCCCAGACGAGCAGGTCGTTCATTGTGCGAGGGTTCCCAACTGCAATCGCATCCACTGAAGCGTAGACGCGCGCCCGGATTCTAGGCGCTTGACCCTGAGCAGTTCAGGGGGAACTCCCGAACCGGCCTGAGCCAAATCAGGCCTTGCGCTGCCAGGCAGTGGCAAAGAAGCCGTCGGTGCGCTGACGATGCGGCCACAGCCGCAGGTGGCCGTCGTCGCTGACCAGTTCCGCCGCTCGCTCCACTTGGGCCGCTTCCAGCAGCGCGGTGGCCGGCAGAGGCTCGAAGTCCGGGTGGGCTTGGGCGAAGGCCGTCGCCACATCCTCGTTCTCGCGCCGCAGCAGGCTGCAGGTGGCGTACACCAGCCGGCCGCCCGGCTTGAGCAGCCGCGCGGCGCTGGCCAGGATGGCCGACTGCTTGGCACACAGCTCACCCAGCGCCTGTGGCGACTGCCGCCACTTCAGGTCAGGGTTGCGGCGCAGCGTGCCCAGGCCGGAACACGGCGCATCGACCAGCACGCGGTCGATCTTGCCGGCCAGACGCTTGATGCGTTCGTCGCGCTCGTGGGCGATCTGCGCCGGGTACACATTGGACAGGCCCGAGCGTGCCAGTCGCGGCTTGAGTGCATCAAGCCGGTGGCCAGAGACATCGAAGGCATAGAGTCGGCCGGTGTTGCGCATCATTGCGCCCAGCGCCAGGGTCTTGCCGCCCGCGCCGGCACAGAAGTCGACCACCATCTCACCACGCCTGGCGCCGCTGAGGGCCGCCAGCAGCTGGCTGCCCTCGTCCTGCACCTCGACGCGTCCGGCGGTGAACAAGGGCAGTTTCTGCAAGGCCGGCTTGCCCTCCAGGCGCACGCCCCACGGCGAATGCGGCGTGGCGGCGGCCGGGATCTGCGCCTCGGCGAGCTCGGCCAGCACGTCGGTGCGGCCGGCCTTCAGCACATTGACGCGAAGGTCCAGCGGCGCGGGCTGTTCCATCGCCGCGACCAGCGGCCAGAAATCGTCGCCGAGCTCGGCGTGCAGCGCCTGGGCCAGCCAGTCGGGCAGGTTGTGGCGCAGCTTCTCGGGCAGACTGGCGCGGTCGACCGCCTGCACTTCGGCCAGCCACTTCTGCTCATTGGGGCCCATCGCGCCGCGCAGGAAGGACTCGCTGCCCTGCCAGGCCAGGATGGCCAGGCGGCGTTCCAGCGCGCCGCTGCCGCTTTGCGCCAGGTGGGCCAGCAGCAGGCGCTGGCGCAGCACCTGGTAGGTGGTCTCGGCCAGGGTGTGCCGCTCCCGCGGACCCAGCGTGCGGTGCTTGCGGAAAAAGGCCGACACCGTCTGGTCGGCGGGGGCATCGAGTTTCAGGACCTGGCGCAGCAGTTCGGTGGCCAGGTCCAGCAGGGCGTTGGGGTGCATTGGCCGGATTATCCCAGCCCGGGCTCCCACAGCAGCTGGCTCGCACCGTCCAGGTGGCGAACGCGGCCGTCCTGCAGCGCCAGGCGGTCCTCGACGAACCAGCGCACGGCCAGCGGATACAGCCGGTGCTCCGCCTGCAGGACCCGCTGAGCCAGCGCGGTCTCGTCATCGCCGCTGCGCACCGGCACCAGTGCCTGGGCAACGATCGGTCCGTGGTCCAGCTCGGGCGTCACGACATGCACGGTGGCCCCCACCACTTTGACCCCAGCTTCCAGGGCGCGCCGGTGGGTGTGCAGGCCAGGAAACGCGGGCAGCAGCGACGGGTGGATGTTGAGCAGCCGGCCACTGTAGTGGCGCACGAAGCCGTCGGTCAGGATGCGCATGAAGCCGGCCAGCAGCACCAGATCCGGCGCATGGCGGTCGATCTCGGCGGCCAGCGCAGCGTCAAAGGCCGCACGGTCGGCGTGGGCACGGTGATCAACCACCGCCACCGGGATGCCCTGCTGGGCGGCCCAGGCCAGACCCTCGGCATCGGCACGGTTGGAGATCACGGCGGCCACGCGCGCCGGCCAGGCTTCGGTGGCGCAGGCCTGCACCACCGAACGCATGTTGCTGCCACGCCCGGAGAGCAGGATGACGATGTTCTTCATGAGGCCGCGCAGTGTAGCCGGGCCACAATCGCGCCATGTCCGCTCCCGTCCTGATGGTCCTCGCCTCGCTGCTGTTCGCCGGCATGGGCGTCTGCGTGAAGCTCGCTTCGCACCAGTTCAATACCGGTGAGATCGTCTTCTGGCGTGGCCTGATCGGCATGCTTTTCGTGCTGGGCGTGGTGCATCTGCGAGGGGGCAGCCTGCGCACGGCCGTGCCGATGATGCATGTCACCCGCGCTGCGGTGGGTGTGATGGCGTTGATGCTGTGGTTCTGGTCGATGTCGCGCCTGCCGCTGGCCACCGCGGTCACGCTGAACTACATGTCCTCGGTGTGGATGGCGATGTTCCTGGTGGGTGGCGCCATCCTGGTGGGCGCCGCGCGGGTGGATCCGAGGCTGGTGGCCACGGTGATGGTGGGCTTCGGCGGCGTGGCCCTGGTGCTGCAGCCTTCGCTGGGCCCCGGCCAGGCGCCCGGGGCGTTGGCGGGCCTGCTGTCGGGTATGGTCTCGGCACTGGCCTACCTGCAGGTCACGGCGTTGGGTCGCGCGGGCGAGCCGGAGTACCGCATCGTCTTCTACTTCTCGCTGGGCGGTTGCGTGGCCGGCGGTATCCTGGCGCAGTTCCTGCCGGATCCACCCCGCCCGCACGACCTGAACGGTGCGGGTCTGCTGTTGGCCACTGGTCTGCTGGCGACGACGGCGCAGATGGCCATGACGCGCGCCTACGCCATCGGACGCACACTCAGCAACGCCAGCCTGCAGTACCTGGGCATCGTCTTCTCGTTCATTTTCGGCGTGCTGCTGTTCGACGACCCGGTCACGCCAGAAGCGGTGGCGGGCATGGCGCTGATCATCGGTGCCGGCGTCGTCGCCACGCGGCTGCGCCAACAGGTGGCTGCCAACACCCCCGACACCCCCACCGAGGGCTGATCCAGCCCGGGAGACCACGCATGCACCCTCTGATCACCGCCGCCGATCTGCGCCAGCGCCTGGGCGACTCGCCGGCCCCGCTGCTGCTGGACTGCAGCGCCGACCTCTTGGATCCCGAGGCCGGTGCGCGCGCCCATGCGGCCGGCCACCTGCCGGGCGCCTGGCATGCCCACCTTGACCATGACCTGTCCGGCCCCAAGTCGGCCCGCGGCTCGATCGACGGCGGCCGCCATCCGCTGCCCTCGCGCGAGGTCTTTGCGGAACGCGCCGGCCGCTGGGGCGTGCGCCCGGGCCGTCTGGTCGTCACCTACGACGCCCAGGGCGGCTGCTACGCGGCGCGCGCCTGGTGGATGCTGCGCTGGATCGGCCACGCCGAGGTGGCGGTGCTCGATGGCGGCATCGCCGCCTGGCAGGCCGATGGCGGTGTGCTTGAGTCCGCCCCGCCCGCCCCTGCCCAGGCAGCCCCGCCCTACCCGCTGACGCCGGCCACCATGCCCACCGTTCAGGCCTCCGAGTTGCTGGCCGCGCCCGGCGCCCGCCTGGTGGTGGACGCCCGGGCGGGCGAACGCTTCCGCGGCGAGATCGAACCTCTGGACGCCCAGGCCGGCCACATCCCCGGCGCACGCCACCGCTTCTTCAAGGACAACCTGGGCCCGGATGGCCGCTTCCTGCCGCGCGAGGGACTGCACCAGCGCTTTGCCAGCCTGGGTGTCGACGCGATGCGCGTGGTGCACCAGTGCGGCTCCGGCGTCACCGCCTGCCACAACCTGCTGGCCATGGAAGCCGCCGGCCTGTGCGGCAGCGCGCTGTACCCGGGCTCCTGGAGCGAGTGGTCGGCCGACCCGACGCGTCCAGTGGCGCGCTGGACTTGACTGCCGTCAAGAACGAAAACGTCCAGAGGGCGACACTGTGCCCATGGGCCGGCATCACCGGCAGATGTGTGCAAGGAGTCCCTCATGTACCGCAACATCCTCGTTCCCACCGACGGTTCCGACATCACCGCCAAGGCCGTCCAGGCCGCCCTGACCCTGGCCAAGACCCTGGGCGCCAAGCTCACCGTCATCAGCGTGAAGGAACCCTTCCCCTACAGCGCCATCTCCGAGATGCAACCGGTGCCGCCGCAGGAGTTCTACGACGCCCAGGAGCGCATCGCTGCAGCGCGCGTGAAGACCGTCGCCGAGGCCGCCGCCGCCGCGGGCGTGGCCTGTGAGGCCGCCACCGTTGAGGCCGTCCATCCCTGGGAAGCCATCGTCGACCACGCCAAGCGCCAGGGCTGCGACCTGATCGTCATGGCCTCGCACGGCCGCCGAGGCGTCAGTGCGCTGCTGCTGGGCAGCGAGACGCAGAAGGTGCTGACCCACTGCCAGGTGCCGGTGCTGGTCATCAAGTGAGTCCGTGGCCGGGCATCGACCCGACCAAGCGCGCACAGGGGCCCTGCGGGGCCCCTCAGACCGTGTGGGGACTGTTGCTTCAGCCGTGCTCGTGCATAAAGCCGATCGCCACCACGATCAGCGCGAGGCCCGCACCGATCCAGGCCACCTGGCTGGCCATCTCACGCCAGGGCATGCGGCGTTGCATCTGCGGAATCAGGTCGGCCACAGCCACGTAGATGAAGCTGCTGGCCGCCACCACCAGCAGGTAGGGGAACAGCGACTGCCACCAGGCCAGCACAAAGTAGCCCAGCACGCCGCCCACCACCGCCGCCAGCCCAGAAAGGGCATTGAACAGCAGCGCCTTGCGCCGACCGAAGCCGGCGTTGATCAGCACGATGGTGTCGCCCACCTCCTGCGGGATCTCGTGCAGGATGATGGCCAGCGAGGTGGTCACACCCAGCCAGGGATCGGCAATGAAGGCAGCGGCGATGATGATGCCGTCGCAGAAGTTGTGGATGCTGTCGCCCACCAGCACGCTGTAGCCGCCGCGCCCGGCCTGCTCGGCGTCGTGGTCGTGGTGGTGGTGGTGACCGTCACCTTCGTGGTGGTGGTCGTGGCGGTAGAGCTCGGCCTTCTCCAGCAGGAAGAAAAACAGCAGGCCGCCCAGCAGCGTGGCGAACAGCGTGTGCGCGTCGACCCCGCTCTCGAAGGCCTCGGGCAGCGTATGCAGCAGCGCCGTGCCCAGCAGCACGCCGGCCGACAGGCTCACCAGGTGGCGCACCACGCGGGTCAGCACCGTGGTGGTCAGGGAGGCGGCAATCACCACCGACAGCACGCCGCCGATCAGCGTGGCCAGGACGATGTAGAACAGGGTCATCGGGAAGTCAGGGCAGACGCCCCGGACCGGAGTTCAGGGCAGGAAGCGTCAGGCGGCGCCGTGGTCACGCAGCCAAGCCACACAACGCGCCCAGCCTTGTTGCGCCGCCTCTGCCCGGTAGCTGGGACGGTAGTCGGCATGGAAGGCGTGAGGTGCGTCGGTGTAGATCACGAACTCGGAGGCCTTGGCCGCCGCCGAGCCCTGGGACAGCGCAGTCTTCATCTTAGCAACGCTGTCAAGCGGGATGCCGGTGTCCTTTTCGCCATACAGGCCCAGCACCGGCGCCTTCAAGGCCCCAGCCAGTTCCAGCGGGTGCCGCGGCGTCGTCGGAGACGAGACCCCCTCCAGCCGGCCGTACCAGGCCACGGCCGCCTTCAGCCGGGGCTGGCGGGCCGCATACAGCCAGGTGATGCGTCCGCCCCAACAGAAGCCGGTGATCGCCAGCTTGCTGCTGTCCTGCCCCTGGGACTCGGCCCAGGCCACGGCGGCGTCCAGATCGGTCATGACCTGCTCGTCGGGCACCTTGGAGATGAGCTCGGCCACGAGCTTGGCAACCTCGCCGTAGGCGCTGGCGTCGCCCTGACGGACGAACAGCTCGGGCGCGATGGCGCAGTAGCCCAGCCGGGCGAATCGGCGGCAGACGTCGGCAATGTACTCGTGCACGCCGAAGATCTCGCTGATCACCAGAATCACCGGGGCGCCACGCTTGCCCTGGGGCACGGCACGGTAGGCCGGCATCTTGAAGTCGCCCACCGGGATGCTCACCTCGCCTGCCTCCAGGCCGTCCGAGGCGGTCTTGACCACCGTCTGCGCCATCACCGGCAGCGCTGCCGCGGCAAAACCGCTGCCCAGGGCCGCGCGCAGGACCCCTCGACGCTGCAGACCTGCTGCCTGGCCGACCAGGGCCTCGCCGTCCTCGTGCCACTGCTTCACCGTCATGGTCCGTCTCCGCGTTGGTTGGGAAGGACGGGATTCTAGGAGTGACCACCGAAGCCCTCAGCGACCCGGGGAGATGTGTCGCGCTGTGCGGGCACAATGTCTGGCCATGCCCCTCCCTTTTGCCCACCTGCCGCCCCATGATGCCCCGCTGGCGGCCATCGACATGGGCTCCAACAGCTTCCGCCTGGAGATCGGCCAGGTCCGGGGATCGCGTTACCAGCGGCAGCTGTACCTGAAAGACACCGTGCGCCTGGGCGCCGGCCTGGACGCAGAGCTGTGCCTGACCGAGGAGGCCATGCAGCGTGGGCTGGACTGCCTGAGCCGCTTTGCCCAGCACCTGGCCGAGTTCGAGCCCGGTCGGGTACGCGCCGTCGCCACCCAGACGCTGCGTGAAGCGCGCAACCGCAACGCCTTCCTGCAGCGGGCCAGCGCCGCGCTGGGGCAGCCGATCGAGGTCATTTCAGGGCGCGAGGAGGCCCGCCTGATCTATGTCGGCGTGTCCTTCCTGCAGCCCTCGGACCAATCCAGGCTGGTGATCGACATCGGTGGCCGATCCACCGAGTTGATCCTCGGGATGGGCCGTCAACCGGGTGATGCCGAGTCGTTCCAGATCGGCAGCGTCAGTCTGTCGATGAATCACTTTCCGCAGGGGCGGCTCGATGCCCAGGGTTTTCGTTCTGCCCAAGTGGCCGCGGGCGCCGAGATCGAAGAGGCCTTGGCCGTGTTCTCGTCCAGCCGATGGAGCGAAGCCCTTGGCTCGTCCGGCACGGCAGGCGCGGTGTCAGATGTGCTCAAGGCCAACGGCATCGATGACGGCGTGATCACGCCCCAGGGACTGCGCTGGCTGATCCAGCGCTGCATTGACGCCGGCCATGTCGACCGTCTGGACCTGCCCGGCCTGAAGCCCGATCGGCGTGCCGTGCTGCCGGGCGGTCTGGCCATCCTCTACACGCTGGCTGCGCACTTCGATGTCCAGGCGCTCAAGCCTGCCAAAGGCGCGCTGCGCCAGGGCGTCATCATCGACCTGCATGAACGCCTGCGTGCGCGCAGTCCCCGAGGCAGCCGGCGCGACATGCGCGATGACAGCGTCCAGGCGCTGCAACGGCGCTTCGGCATCGACACCGCGCAGGCCGACCGGGTCGCCCGGCTGGCCATGTCCCTGTTCGACCAGCTTGCGCCAGATGCCGCCGCCGAGGAGCGGCGCGAGCTGTGGTGGGCCGCCCAGTTGCACGAGATCGGCATGATGGTCTCGCACCACGACCACCACCGCCACAGCGCCTACCTGATCGACCACGTCGACGCCGCCGGTTTCTCGCAGAGCCAGCAGCGCCGCCTGGGCGAGCTGGTGCTGGGGCAGCGCGGTGGCTTGCGCAAGGTCGAGGCCGCCCTCGCGCGAGAGGGCTTTGCCTGGCAACTGCTGTGCCTGCGTCTGGCGGTGATCATCAGCCATGCGCGCGTCGATCAGCCGGTGGCGGCGCTGCGCGCGCAGCGGCGGGGCGGGGCGGTGCAACTCAAGCCCAGCCCGGCAACGGCCAATCCGCGCACCCGCTATCTGCTTGAGCAGGAGGCCCAGGCCTGGGCGCGCAGCGACGGCCTGACCCTGGCGCTGCCCGCCTGATCAGGCGGCGCGCAGCCGCCCGGCCCAGTCGCTGGCCGAAAAGCCCACGCTGACCTGGCCATCGGGCCACTCCACCACTGGGCGACGGATCAGGCTGGGCTCCTTGAGCATCAGCGCGACGGCCGACGCGGCATCAACCACCAGGACCTGCTGCGCCGGGTCGAGCCGCCGCCAGGTGGTGCCCCGGCGGTTCAGTAGAGTCTCCCAGCCGATCCCGGCCACCCAGGCGTTCAGGCGCGCCGCAGGGACGCCCTGCTTCTTGTAATCATGAAAAGCCTGAGGCGCGTTCTGCGCAGACAGCCAGGCCCGGGCGGCCTTCACGGTGTCGCATTGGGGAACTCCGTAGAGCGTGATCATGGCGTGCACAGACAGGTTCAGGGACGGCTCGAGGGCTCGAAAGCCCGCAGTGTCAGCCCGGTGGCGGCGTGCACCACGGCCTGATAGACCTGGTCACCCCCACCACCATTGGTCAGCACCACCAACGCCCGGCGCGCTGCGGGGTCAGCCAGCGCAAAACAGCGGAACTGCTGCGCATTGTTGCCGCCGTGGTACAGCAGTTGCCCGGCCGAAGTGCGCTCCAGGTTCCAACCCAGCGTCTTGGACGTCCAGGGCGGATGCTGCTCGAATTGCGACTCCGTGAACAGGCGTTGCCAGGGCGGCGACAGCTGAGGCCCCCCGGCGCCAGGCATCACGACGCGCAGGAAACGGGCATAGTCGGCAGCGGTGCAGCGCAGGCTGGCAGCAGCATTGCTCATCAAGTCGCCGGGCCAGCCCACCGCCGCGTTGGGCACAGCCGACCCCAGCGATGCGAAAGCACGCTGGGCATCCTCCAGACGCCAGTCAGACAGGGGCAGGCCCCATTGGGCCGCCAGCGGTTCCACCACGGTCCAGGCCTCACGCATCATCTGACGCGGCAAGGTCGAGGAGGTGGCACGGCCTGGAGCGGCGTGCCCCCAGACCGAGCGCAGCGCCAGATCATCGCTCCAGGCGAAGTCACTGTCGCACATCCCGGCCGGTGCGAACAGCAGTTGCCAAGCCAGTCGCTGCAGAGGCAGGCCGCTGAGTTGCTCGACCACCAGTTGCAGCCAGAAGAAGGCCTCGCCGGAATAGCTGATCCGTGTTCCTGGCTCGACCGCTGGATGAAGGCTTTGCTGCAAGGGTTGGCGCCGCCAATTGGGCAAGCCTGTGGTGTGGCGCAAGACCTCTCGGGCCGTGATACGGGCGTTCCAAGGGTGATCATCCACCCAATCCGGCCGAAACCCGCGGACCAGCGGCTCATCCAGGTCGAGTCGCCCCTGTTCGGCCAGCCGAAGCACCAGCCAGGCGAAGACCGGCTTGCTGAGCGAGGCCGCCTCGAACAGCGCCTCGGAGGTCAAGGACTGCCCGGTCTGAGCGTTGGCCTGGCCCAGGTGGAACTGCCAGGCCAGTTGTCCCTCCTGCAGCGCCGCTGCCGACAGGCCGGGCACCCCAGCGCGGTGCATCAGTGCCGGCAGGTCCCGCAAGAAGTCATCGGCAGGCTTCCAGATGGGTCGATGACGATGGACTGCGCAAGCGCTCAGCGCGATCGCGGACATCCCCAGGAGCACGCTTCGCCGTCGGGATGACAGGGGTGGGCACAACAGGGAGGGGTCGTTCACTGGGACAGCCTGCCGAGCCGCGATGATCGCATCATCGCAGCACGCGGACACCAGGCCACCGGGCATCTGCCTGGTCCAGCGCTGTCGATGGAGGAAGGAGTGGTGGGCCCTGTAGGATTCGAACCTACGACCAACGGATTAAGAGTCCGCTGCTCTACCAACTGAGCTAAGAGCCCGTCATTGCTGACGGTGACTGCCCGCGAGGGCAGCCCCTTGAATTCCTGGTGGGCCCTGTAGGATTCGAACCTACGACCAACGGATTAAGAGTCCGCTGCTCTACCAACTGAGCTAAGAGCCCGCTCGGGTCGCCCGGACATGCACGTGACATGCGCCGGGCGTTGGTGGGTTGTGCAGGATTCGAACCTGCGACCAACGGATTAAAAGTCCGCTGCTCTACCGACTGAGCTAACAACCCTTTCCGGTAGAGCCCTCAACTATAGCATGCTTCTCGCTGCTGTGCTTCGGCGTCTGCGGCGCAAGACACAGGCGAATCAACTCTGCTGCTGCTGCCAGACCCATGCTGGCGGTCACGGTGACGCTGGAGCCATAGCCGTGGCAGTTGAGACTGCCGTCGCTGGTGCAAACCTCGGCCGGAGGCGCCACCGGCTCGCGCGAAAAGACGCAGCGCACGCCGATTCGCCCCTGCCGCGGGGCGCCCTGCTCACGACGCAGACGGTTGCGCAATGACGCCAGCAGCGGATCGTGGGTGACGGCCGCGAGGTCGTCGATCTCCAGGCGCTCGGGCCGCAATTTCCCGCCAGCGGCACCGCAGCACACCAGAGGCACGCAAGTCCTGCGCGCCCAGGCGGCCAGCGCCAGCTTGGCACGCACCTGGTCGCAGGCGTCGATCAGGCCGTCCACCGGGCCAGGCAGCAGCCCGGGCCAGTTGTCGGGTTCGACAAAAGCATCAACCACGTGCGCGGTACAGCCCGGGTGGATGTCGGCCAGACGCTCGGCCAGCGCCAGGCCCTTGGCCTGGCCCAGCGTGCGGCTGGTGGCCTGCACCTGGCGGTTGATGTTGGACTCGGCCACGTGGTCCAGGTCGATCAGGACCAGACCCGCCACACCGCTGCGCGCGAGCGCCTCAACGGCCCAGGACCCCACGCCACCCAGGCCCACCACCGCCAGGCGGAGTCGGCGCAGCCGCTGGTAGGCGAGGTCGCCATGCAGACGGCGCAGGCCGCCAAAGCGGCGCTCCAGGTCGGTGTCGTCCATCGCGGTGTCGCTCACGCCAGCCGATCCAGGCGCGCCGCCTCCCAGCGCAACACGCCCCATGCGCCTGCAACGATGGCAAGAGCGCTGATCAGCGAGCCCGGCGCCAGCGTGGACAAGCCGGACAAGCCCTGGCCGAAGCTGCAGCCCAGTGCAGTCACGCCGCCCACGCCCATCAGCACGGCGCCCAGCAGATGGCGGCCCAGGTCGGCCGGGTTGCGGAAGCCCTCCCAGCGGAATTCGCCCGCACGCCTGGCGGCCACGCCCGCGCCCAACACCAGGCCCAGGGAAATGACGATCCCCACGCTGAGCACGCGGTTGCTGTCGCTGAAGTAGGTCAGCCAGTCCAGGGCATAGGCCGCCGGACTGACGAAGTTGTAGCCCTCCATCGCCCGGCTGGCGGTGGCCAGGTAGGTGGGCTCCAGCGTGTCCGGGTGCTCGGGCAGGAAACCCAGGTGGCCGCTGATCCACCACTGCCCCACCAGCAGCAGCCCGACCAGCGCCCCGGGCAGCACTTCCTTCCAGCGCGAACGCCACAGCACCAGACCGGCCAGGGCCAGGGCCAGGGCCAGGCTCAAGGCCAGCTGACCAGCTGCATCAAGGTGCAGCAACGAGGGCAGGTCCTGCCGCGTGGGCAGCTCGATCGCCAGACGGTCGACCGTGCGGTCACGCGCCACGGCGGTGATGCCGCGCAGCGTAGCCTGGGCGGCCACACCCATGACAACGAACACCACCACGGACTTGAGGTTGCCGCCTCCGATACGCACCAGCGTGCGTGCGCCGCAACCCGATCCCAGCACCATGCCAGCGCCGAACAGCAGCCCGCCCAGCAGGTGCGATGCCCAAGGCAGCGTCGACACGGTGTAGAAGCTGCCGGCACGGTCGATCTGGCCGCTTGCCGACAACACACCGAAGCCGCCGATCGCCACCGCCAGCGCCAGACCGAAGGACCGGGCCCGTGTGCTGTCGCCGAAGCCGACGATATCGGCCACCGCGCCCATCGAGCAGAAATGGCTGCGCTGCAGCGTCGCCCCCAGCAGCAAGGCCAGACCGAAGCCGGCCCAGAGCACGAAGGCGACGAGGGAGGCAGGATCAGGGGTGGCCATGTGGGCCGCGATTCTAGTGTGCCGTCCTCGACCGACCGGGATCAGCGCAGCACGGCCAGCCGTTCACGGGCAGCGACCGCGGCCTCCGACTTCGGATACTGCTTGACCAGATCCTCCAGGCTGCGTTTGGCGCCCTTGTTGTCCTTCAACTCCACCTGGCAGTTGGCCAGCGCCAGTTGCGCCTCGGGCGCGCGCAGGTGGTCGGGGGCGGCTGCCATAAACTGCCGGAAGGTCGCCAGTGCGTCCTTGTAGGCGCGCATGCCGTATTGCGCATTGCCCAGCCAGTAGCGCAGGCTGTCGGTGTAGCCCGACTGCGGCCAGCGGCGCATGACGGCCTGCAGCGCGCCGGCGGCCTTGTCGAAGTCGCCGCTGCGCAGCACAGCAATGGCTTCCTCGTAGGCCCGCTTCTCCTCGGGCTCGACGGTGAAGTCCTTGCCATCCACGTTGACCTGCTGGGGCTCCAGCCGCTTCATGCGCTCGTCGACGCCCTGGGACATGTCCTTCTGCCGGCGCTGCACATCGGCCAGGTCCCGCTGCGTGGTCTCAAGCTGGCCACGCAAGCGGGCCAGTTCCGCCTTGAGCTGCTCGTTCTGGTTGTTCAGGTCCAGCAGGCTGCGCTGCAGGGTCTGCACCTGTTCGGCCAACTGGCGTTGCGAGGCCTGGCTCTGGCTGCGCAGATCATCGATGCGGGTGCGCAGGTCCAGGATGGCCTTGCGCGCCTCGTCGTCATCGAACAATCCGGCCTGCGCCGTCAGGCTGCAGGCGAGGCAGGCCGCCAACGCCAGGCTGCGCGGCAGGAAGGCGCCCCTCATGCTCAGCGGTCCTTCAGCTCGGCGCGGCGATTCTTGGCCCAGGCGGCTTCGTCGTGGCCGGCATCGGCCGGGCGCTCCTCGCCATAGCTGACCGCCTCAAGCTGCTTGTCGCCCACGCCCAGCAGCACCAACGCGCGCTGCACGGCCTCGGCACGCTTCTGGCCCAGTGCCAGGTTGTACTCGCGCCCGCCGCGCTCGTCGGTGTGCCCCTCGATCTGTACCTGTCGCTGGCGATTGGCCTGCAGCAGCTTGGCATGGCCCTCGACCACGCTGCGGAACTCGTCCTTGACGACAAAGCTGTCGAAGTCGAAATACACCACCCGGCCCAGCGTGGCACCCTTGCCCTGGTTGGTCAGGTCGACGGTGGCCACATTGCTCTGCGCAGCGGCACCTGTGCCGGCTCCCTGGCCCGACTGGGCGCCAGCGTTGGGGTTGCGTGACTCCACCGGCACCTCATTGTCGAGCTTGACGCTGGAGGCGCAGCCCGCCAGCAGGCTCAGCAACAGGGCGGCAGGCAGCATCAGGCGGCGGGTGGCGGTGCGGCGTTGCAGGGCAGATGAATTCATCGAAGACCTCGTGACAGGGAGAGTGCTTGGTTCAGGGCGATCAGCGGCCGTAAGGGCCCCAGACCGGCTCGCGGATGTCGAGACCGCTGCTCAGCAGGCGCGTCTTGATCTTGCCATCCAGGGTGGTGGTCATCAACACCTCGCGGCCCTGGCTGCGGGTGGCAAAGATGATGAAGCGGCCATTCGGTGCGAAGGTGGGCCGCTCGTCGTCGCTGGTGTCGGACACCGCATTGACCTGCCCCGACGGCAGATCCAGGGTCATGACCCGGAACTGGTTGCCACCCAGGCGCGTCACATAGGCCAGGGTGCGGCCGTCCGGGCTGATCGCCGGACTGATGTTGTACCCGCCCTGGAAGGTGACGCGTTCGGCACCACCGCCGGCCAGCGGCTGGCGGTAGATCTGCGGACTGCCGCCGCGGTCGCTGACGAAGAAGATCTGGCGGCCATCGGGTGCGAAGACGGCCTCGGTGTCGATGGCGGAGCTTTGCGTCAGGCGACGCGGCGCCCCGCCATCGCGGCCGATCAGGAAGATCTGCGAGCCACCGTCGCGAGACAGCGTGACCGCCAGCTCACGGCCATCCGGCGACCAGGCCGGCGCGCTGTTGGTGCCCCTGAAATTGGCCAACTGGCGGCGTGCGCCACTTTGCAGATCCTGGACCCAGACCACGGCCTTGCGGGTCTCGAAGCTGACATAGGCCAGCTCGCGCCCGTCGGGCGCCCAGGCCGGCGAGATGATCGGCTCGGCACTCGCCAGCGCCACCTGGCCGCCCTCGCCGTCGGCGTCGGTGATGCGCAGCTGGTAGCGGCCGCCGCCGCGAGTGACGTAGGCGATGCGGGTGGAGAACACGCCCTTCTCGCCGGTGAGCTTCTCGTAGATGGCATCCGCAATGCGGTGCGCCGCCAGCCGCAGATCAGGCGCAGGCACGGCCAGGCTCTGACCGCCCTGGTCCTGGCCCTTGACCACGTCCCACAGCTTGTAGCGCGCATCGAAGCGGCCGTCGCTCAGGCGCGTGACCGAGCCGGCCACAAGGGCATCCGCGCCGCGGCTGCGCAGATCCGGATAAGCCGGTGTGCTGAGCTCGTCCAGGCCGGCCGGGGTGTCGACGATGCGGAACCGGCCACTGCGCTCCAGGTCCGCACGCACGATGGCGGATACGGCCTGCGGCGCAGACTCCTCGCCACGAAAACGGCCCAGCACGATCGGCAACTGGGTGGCACCCACGCCAGTGATCTCGACCCGGAACTGGGCGGCCGCAGGCACACCCAGACAGCCTGCGCCCAGGCCGCCGGCCGCACCGATCCATTCACGTCGTGTCCACATGGCTGAAGGTCGAGTCATCGCAGGCGCAAAAGGTTCCGCGGCCCAGGCGGCCGGGTATCAGGCGCGGATTGTAGGCAGGCACGGTCGATAATCCGGCCCCGATGAGCGACCGACCGACCGACAGCCTGCTTGCCCGCGCCCGCCGGCTGGCCCCGTACTTCCGCAGCGCGCGCGGGGCCTGGGCCATCGCCGTGGTGGCCTCGGTGTTCACCGCCGCCACCGAACCGCTGACCGCCTGGCTGATGGGGCCGCTGATCGATCAGGGGTTCCATGGCGGCAAGATTCCCCTGTGGTGGATCCCGCTGGTCATCGTCGGCCTGTTCCTGGTGCGCGGCATGTCCACCTTCATCGCCAACTACGCGCTGGCCTGGTCGGCCAACCAGGGCGTGCTGGCGCTGCGCCGCGCCGCCTTCAGCCACCTGCTGCGCGCCGCGCCCGACCTGTTCGGTCGCCACAGTGCCAGCAGCCTGACCAACACCCTGGTCTTCGAGGTGCAGACCGGCGCGCAACTGCTGGTGACCGCGGTCAACACGCTGGTCAAGGACTCGCTGACGCTGCTGGGCCTGTTCGGCTACTTGCTGTGGCTGAACTGGAAGCTGACCCTGCTGGTGACGGTGATGATCCCGGCCGTGGGCTGGGTGATGCGAGTCTCCAGCAAACGCCTGAGACGCCTGGCCCGCGACGGCCAGGGCGCCACCGATGAGCTGGCCTACGTGGTCGAGGAGAACGTGCTGGCCTGGCGCGTCGTGCGCCTGCACGGTGCGGCCGAGCAGCAGGGTGGCCGTTTCGAGCAGGCCAGCCAGCGCCTGCGCCGTCTGCTGCTCAAGACCGTGGCTGCCGGTGCGTCGATCACGCCGATCACCCAGGTGCTGGCCTCGATCGCGATGTCGATGGTGATCACCGTGGCACTGTGGCAAAGCCAGTCCTCGCAGGCCTCGGTGGGCAGCTTCGTGTCCTTCATCACCGCGATGCTGATGCTGATCACGCCGATCAAGCACCTGACCGACGTGATGTCCGCCATGACCCGTGGCCTGGCGGCGCTGGAGCGGGGCCTGGATCTGGTCGAGGCCTTTCCGGTCGAACGCGGGGGCACCCATGCGCCTGCGCAGTGCCGCGGCGAGCTGCAGTTGGAGCGGGTGACACTGCGCTACCGCGACGACCAGCCGCCCGCCGTGGACCGGCTGGACCTGCACCTGGTGCCCGGCCAGACCGTGGCCCTGGTCGGTCCGTCGGGCGCCGGCAAATCCAGCGTGGCGCATCTGCTGCCCCGCTTCATCGAACCCGGCGAGGGGCGCATCCTGCTGGACGGTGTGCCGCTGCCCGAGTGGGATGTCAGCGCCCTGCGCCGCCAGTTCGCCTTCGTCGGCCAGGACGTGGTGCTGTTCAATGACAGCGTGGCCGCCAACGTGGCGCTGGGCGAGACACCGGATGACGCCCGGCTGCGCGCTGCGCTGGCCAGTGCCAACCTGCTCGATTTCGCCCTCGGGCTGCCGCAGGGGCTGGACACCGTGATCGGCCACAACGGCAACGCCCTCAGCGGCGGCCAGCGTCAGCGCCTGGCGATCGCCCGAGCGCTCTACAAGAACGCGCCGATCCTGATCCTTGACGAGGCCACCTCGGCGTTGGATGCCGAGAGCGAGCACCTGATCCAGCAGGCGCTGGACTGCCTGATGCTCGGCCGCACCACCCTGGTGATCGCGCACCGACTGTCCACCATCGAGCGCGCCGACCGGATCGTCGCGATGGAGGCCGGCCGCATCGTCGAGCAGGGCACGCACACCGAGCTGCTGGCCCATGGCGGCCTGTACGCCAAGCTGCACGCGATGCAGTTCCGCACCTGAAGGATCCGCCGATGGACACCCTGCACCTGTCACCGATCGTTGCCGGCGCCTGGCGCCTGGGCAGCTGGGACTGGTCGCCCGCGCAGCGCCTGGCCTGGATCGAGGGCCTGGCAGAGCGCGGCATCACCAGCATCGACCACGCCGACATCTACGGCGGCTACTCCGCCGAGGCACTGTTCGGCGAGGCGCTGGCGCTGCGCCCCAGCCTGCGCGAGCAGCTGCGGCTGGTCAGCAAGTGCGGCATCCAGCTGGTCTCGCCGACGCGGCCAGGCAATGCGATCAAGCACTACGACACCAGCGCGGCGCATGTGAGCGCCTCGGTCGAGCACTCGCTGCGGGCGCTGCGCACCGACCGGCTGGACCTGCTGCTGATCCACCGTCCGGACCACCTGCTGGACGCCGACGAGCTGGCCGCCTGCTTCGAGCGCCTGCGCCGCGACGGCAAGGTGCTGCACTTCGGTGTCTCGAACTTCACGCCCACCCAGTTCGAACTGCTGCACAGCCGCATTCCGCTGGCGACCAACCAGGTCGAGTGCTCGCTGCTGCACCTGGATCCGCTGGACGACGGCACCTTCGACCAGGCCCAGCGGCTGCGCTGCCGGCCGATGATCTGGTCACCGCTGGCCGGCGGTCGGCTCTACCACGAGGACAGCCCCGCAGCGCACCGCGTGCGCTGGGTGCTGGGTGAGATCAGCGCGCGTCTGGGCTGCACGCCCACCACGCTGGCGCTGGCCTGGCTGCTGCGCC
>JAFLDI010000190.1 GCA_017302485.1 Burkholderiales bacterium
GCTTGAGCGGCGTCACCGACAGCGCGCCGCCCGGCGAGCGCGGCAGGCCCCGGTAGGCCAGGGACATGCCGATCAAGGTCAGGCACAGCGGCACCATCGCCGAGCCCAGCAGGGTCAGCACCTCGTCGAGCGGTCCGGGCAGCGGCCAGCCGGTGGCGTTCCACAGCAGGCCGGCGACCACCGGCAGCACCACCGGGTGGATCAGCGCATTGCGCAGTGTGCTGGCCAGCACCGGGCCCAGGCCGCTGCCGGGCGCGGCGTGGGCGCGCGCCAGGTCCAGCTCGACCAGCGTGGTGCACACCAGCAGCAGCACCAGCGCATGCACGCTGATCACCGTCAGCAGCAGGCCCAGGCCGGTCTCGCCGAAGACGCCTGAGACCACCGGCACGCCGATCTGCAGCGTGTTGCCGAAGGTGGCGCTGATCGAGCGCACCGCCGGCGCCGCCACCGGCAGGCCGCGGCGCCCCTGCCACAGCCGCTGCCAGGCGTAGACGCCCAGCATCACCGCCACCACAGGCACGAAGTAGGCCGCCAGCATGGCCCAGGGCAGCTGGGCCAGGTCCAGCCGCGCGGTGGTGCGAAACAGCAGTGCTGGCGCGAACAGGAAGAAGGCCGCATTGGCCAGCACCCGGGCTGGCTCGGCGCGCTCATCGCCCAGCCAGCGCATGCGGCCCACCACCCAGCCGAAGCCGGCGATCAGGCCGATCGCCGCGAGCTTGGCGAAAAGGACTGCGCCCATCCTTCCGGCGCCACAGGCGAGCGGCGCCGCCCGGGATCAGCCGCGCACGCGGGCACTGCGTGCCACCGCGGTGGCACGGGCCAGGTACTTGTCGAAAAAGGCCATCCGAGGCGCGTCATAGGCGATCATGAACAGCTGATTCTGATGCACCGCCGCCCAGGCCACGCCCTTCAGGCGCACATCGTCGACCTTGCGCACCAGCTCATACTCGATGCGCAGTCCGCGCGTGCCGATGAACTCGTCGGGTTCGACGCGAGTCAGCGTGAAGGTCGAGCCATCGCGTGACAGCAGTGCCTGGTAAAGCGCGGCGATTTCCGCCGGCTGCATGCTGGCGCGGAACAGCAGCGGTGTCTGCTTGCTGTCGGTGGTGGGCGCGATCGGCTGGCCATCGGCCACCCCGACCAGGAAGCGCATCGCGTCCACGGTGATGCCCTCCTGGGTCCAGGTCGGCATGCCATAGGAGATATCGCGCTCGAAGCGGTTCCAGGGGTCATCGACCTGGACCACCAGGCGATCGCGCACCACGGCCTCGCCCTTCTCGACCTTGCTCACCACGGTACAGGCCGCCAGGCCCCAGACCAGCGCCAGCAGGAGGGCGCGACGAATCACTGTGTTCATGTGGATTTCTCCCCGAGTTCATTGAGATGGGCGCGGACCAGGGCCGCATCGGGCGCACCGGGCGCCAGTTCGAGATAGCGCCGCCAGGCGTCGCGCGCGGCATCGTTGCGGCCGGCCTTGTGGTGCAGGCCACCCCAGGCGCGGTAGAGCGCCGGTGGCGCACCGCCCAGGCGATCGGCCTCGGCAAAATCCGCCAGTGCCGCCGCGGCATCACCGTCGGTGTCGCGCAGGCGGCGTGATTCGCCGCGGAAATAGCGCAGGTCACCGCGCTGCGGCGAGCGCTCGATCAGGCGGCCCAGCAGCGCCTGGGTCTCAGCCGGCTGGCCACGGCGCAGCTCGTCGTCGAGCATGTCGTGCTGCAGCGCCGCCAGCCGGCTGCCCAGCTCACTGGCGCCGACGAAGCCGCCGCTGTCCTTGGCCGCCAGTTCGGTGAGCGTCTGGCTGCGCTCATCGGAGGGCGGATGGCTGGCGAACATCGGGCTGCTGCTGGTGGGGTCGCCCCCCGGCGTGGCCGCCAGTTCGGCTCGCAGGTTGTCCCAGACCTTGGCGGCCTCACGCGGGTCATAGCCGGCACGACGCATCAGCAACAGACCGATGCGGTCGGCCTCCCGCTCCTGGTCACGCGAAAAGCCGAACAGGCCGGCCAGCGCGCCCAGCTGGCCCAGCAGACCCACCACGCCGAACAGGCCCATGAACATGCTGAAGGACGAGCGCGCCTTGGCGTCACGCAGCCGCTCGACGGTGTGGCGGCGCAGGTAATGCCCCATCTCGTGGCCCAGGATGGCGGCCAGCTGCGCCTCGTTGTCAACGCGCAGCAGCAACCCGGACCAGACCTGCATCATGCCGTTGGGCGCCATGCTGGCGTTGAAATAGGGCGTGCGCACAGGATAGACGCGGACGTCCGGGCAATGGTCGGCACCGAGCTTGCAGGCGATGCCCTGCAGGTAGTCGCGCAGCGCGGCATCGCGGATCAGAAAGCTGCTGCGGCGCAGCCGGGTCTCCTCGCGGTCCATCATGGCCCACAGGCCACCCTCGTCTGAACTCAGCTCAGGCCGGGTGAAGCGGGTCGGGGCCGCCCAGCGCTCATCGACGGGCGGTGCCTCCTGGGCCACGGCCGAGCCTGCCCCCCAGCCGGCGCAGTGAGCGCAGGCCGCTGCCAGCCAGCGGCGGCGTTTCATTTGGCGGCAGGAAAGCCGGTCAGCAAGGCGCCCATCGACTCTTTGGCCGGCTCGGACTCGCGCAAGTCGCCGCTGCCGCGGGTCAGTTGGTTGAACCACAGCACGCGACCACTCTCCAGGTCGACCAGTGAGGCATAACCGTACTGAATGCCGCCCGTCAGACCAATGCCCGCCATCGCCATCAGCACCATGGCCGCCTTGCGTTCCGCGCTGGCATAGCTGTCACGCACCCAGACGAAGATGGCGCGGCGCGCGCCGGTCTTGCGCGCCAGTGGCTGCATCGCATCGCCGAAGGACCAGTCCAGCAGGCCGGCCTTGGTAGGCAGTGCCCAGCCGCCGCCCATCGAGTGGTGCAGCGCGATTGAGCGGGCCACCGCAGCGTGCAGGCCGACCTGCTCGGCGAACTCGTCGCCCAGGGCCTCGTCACCCGGCTGCACCTGCAGGCCGGTGGCCTTGAGCTTGTCGACCAGGGCCTGTTGCATGAAACCGGTAGCGGCAGCCGTCCAGTCGGCCTTGGGCTCGGGCACGCCGCCGGCGGACAGCGAGAACAGTTCCACGTCGACCGGCATCAGCAGCACCTTCTCGCCATTGTCAAGGTGGACGAAGCCGGGGGCCAGGTGCTTGGACGGCGCTTGCGCCCAGGCGCCTGCGGCCAGTACGGCCAAAGTCAGGACCAGCGCCCGTGCAAGGGCGCCCGTAAGGTGGAACGTGTGCATGAGATCTCCCTGGAATCGGTCCGGCTCCCCGGCCGGCCGCAGTGTATTCATGGGTGGGGCAGGCGCCACTATACCGACGGCACAGCGCCGGCCCGTGGCATCCGCGCCACCGATCAGCCTGCGGTCTTGCGCGCCGCCTTCTTCGCCGGCACCTTGGCCGCGCGCGGCTCGAACTCGAAAACCACCTTGCCTTCCTTCTTGTCATAGGTGAGGAAGGCCTTGAACTTGCGCCGCGTCTTGTTCGAGACGAAGTTCTCCAGCAGGTCGGTCTTGCCGCTGGTCAGCAGCTTGTGCACCTGGGCGTGGTCGATCGGCTGGGTCAGGATGATCTGGCCGGTCTTGAAATCGCAGGTGACGTGCGCGCCCACGGCGTGCTCGCAGACGTAGTTGCTGCCGTGCTCGTAGACATGGCCGGCGCACTTGGGGCACGCGCCCAGGCTCTGCTGGCCGCTGAAGTCCACCGGCTCGCCGTCGTCCTTGGCCTTGTCGTCGTCGCCGAAGTCGAACTCCAGCTTCCAGTTGCCGATCTCGTCGTCGAAGACCAGTTGCAGCTCGGCGGTGAAAGGCCAGCCGGCCTTGGAGCGGAAGCCCTCCAGCGGGCCGATGCGCTTGTCGGTGAGGAAGCGCTCGACCTCGGGCAGCTCGAAGCTGCGGCCGGCCGGGATCTTGGTGATCGAGAAGCCGCAGCCCTCGGCCGCGCCGTCGGCGCCGGTGCAGGTGAAGCGGCGGTAGTTCTCCTTGACCACGCCGCCGCAGTGCGGGCACGGCGCCTGCAGCGTGGCGTAGTCGCCGGGGATGGTGTCGCGGTCGTACTCCTTGGCCTTCCTGACGATGCGCTCGGCCATCTTGGCGATCTCGGCCATGAAGCGCTCACGCGAGAGGCGGCCGTGTTCCATCTCGGCCAACTGGTGCTCCCAGTTGCCGGTCAGCTCGGGCTTGGTCAGGTCCTCCACGCCCAGGCCGCGCAGCAGGGTCATCAGCTGGAAGGCCTTGGCGGTGGGCATCAGGTCGCGGCCCTCGCGCAGCATGTACTTCTCGGTGATCAGGCCTTCGATGATGGCGGCGCGCGTGGCGGGCGTGCCCAGGCCCTTCTCCTGCATCGCGGCCTTCAACTCCTCGTCGTCGATCAGCTTGCCGGCGCCTTCCATCGCGCTGAGCAGCGTGGCCTCGGTGTAGCGGGCCGGCGGCTTGGTGCGCAGGGCATTGAGCGCCACCTCGTCGGTGGCCACGGTCTCGTTGGCCTGGACCGGCACCAGCGTGGCGTCCTCGTCCTGGGCCTCCTTGCCATAGACCGCCAGCCAGCCCGGGTTGACCAGCACCTTCCCGTTGGTGATGAAGCGGTGCTGCTTCACGGCGGTGGTGCGGGTGGTCACCTGGTACTCGGCCGGCGGGTAGAACACCGCCAGGAAGCGCTTGACCACCAGGTCGTAGAGCTTGGCCTCGATCTCGGTGAGGCTCTTGGGCGCCTGCAGCGTGGGGATGATGGCGAAGTGGTCCGACACCTTGGCGTTGTCGAAGACGCGCTTGCTGGGCTTGACGTAGCCCTCGTTCAGACCCTTGCGGGCGTGCTGGCTGAGGCTGCGCAGCGGGCCGGGCAGTTCCTCGTCGGCCAGCATCTCGAAGGTCTGCCTGACCACGCCCAGGTAGTCCTCGGGCAGCGCGCGCGAGTCCGTCCGCGGGTAGGTCAGCACCTTGTGTTTCTCGTACAGCGCCTGGGCGATCGACAGCGTGGTCTTGGCCGAGAAGCCGAAGCGGCTGTTGGCCTCGCGCTGCAGCGTGGTCAGGTCGTACAGCAGCGGGCTGGACTGGCTGCTGGGCTTGCTTTCCTCGGTGACCGTGCCGCTCTGGCCGGTGACATCGGCCACGATGGCCTGCGCCTCGGCCAGCGTCCACAGGCGGTCCTGTCGGCGGTCCGGGTCGTCGTTCTTCTTGAACGAGGGGTCGAACCACTTGCCGTCGTACTGGCCCGCCGAAGCCCCGAACGTCGCTTTGATCTCCCAGTAGTCGCGCGGCACGTGCTTGCGGATCTTCTCCTCGCGCTCCACCACGATCGACAGCGTGGGCGTCTGCACCCGGCCCACGGTGGTCAGGAAGAAGCCGCCATCGCGCGAGTTGAACGCGGTCATCGCCCGCGTGCCGTTGATGCCCACCAGCCAGTCGGCCTCGCTGCGGCTGCGCGCGGCGTCGGCCAGGCCCAGCATCTGCTGGTCGCTGCGCAGCTGCGCAAAGCCGTCGCGGATGGCCTGCGGCGTCATGCTCTGCAGCCACAGGCGGTGGATCGGCTTGGCCAGCGGCGTCTTGCCGGTGTCGGCGTACTGCACGATCAGGCGGAAGATCAGCTCACCCTCGCGCCCCGCGTCGCAGGCGTTGATCAGCTCGGTCACGTCCTTGCGCTTGACCAGCTTGACCACGGCGTTCAGCCGTGCTTTGCCCTTGTCGATCGGCGCCAGGTCGAAGTGCGGCGGCACCACCGGCAAGTGGGCGAAGCTCCACTTGCCGCGCTTGACGTCGTAGGCCTCGGGGGCCTTGATCTCGACCAGGTGGCCCACCGCCGACGTGACCACGTAGCGGTCGTTCTCGAAATGGTCGGCCAGCTTCTCGAACTTGCCCGCTACCGGGGTCAGCGCGCGCACGATGTCCTGGGCCACGCTGGGCTTCTCGGCAATGATCAGTGATTTGCTCATCGGTCTCGGTTCAAGGGCTGCGGCGGACACCTTCCGCCGCCTCCATACAATGCGGTCCTCTCGCGCGCTCACGCGTACGCACGCGCGCGCCCATGATTTCAATGTACCCAATGAAGCCCACGCCGCAAGAAACGCCCTCCGCCCCCCGTCGCCGCCTGGGCAGCGGGATCCAGGTGCGCCGCAGCGGCGTGCACGGCAAGGGGGTGTTCGCCACCCGCGACTTCGAGCCCGGCGAGACGGTCATCGAGTACACCGGCGAGCGCATCAGCTGGGACGAGGCGCTGCGCCGCCACCCCCACGACCCCGACCAGCCCGACCACACCTTCTACTTCCAGCTCGAGGGCGGTGACACGATTGACGCCCTGTATGGCGGCAACACGTCGCGCTGGATCAACCACGCCTGCGACCCCAACTGCGAGGCCGAGGAAACCGATGGCCGGGTCTTCATCAAGACCCTGCGCGCCATCCGCGCCGGCGAGGAGCTGAACTACATCTACGGCCTGACGCTGGACGAGCGCTACACGCCGGCGCTGAAGAAGCGCTTCGAGTGCCGCTGCGGCTCGCCCCGGTGCACCGGCACGATGCTGGTGCCCAAGCGCCGTCGGCGCTGAGCGCCTGAAGCGATGCAGGACTGGCGCATTGCCGAGCTGCGCACGGCCCTGGCCGCGCACTGGCCTGGCCTGGTGGCCGAGGCCCTGCCCGAGATCGGCTCGACCAGCTCCGAGCTGCTGCAGCGCGCCCGCGAAGCCGGCCCGGCCTTCGCCCCCTGCCTGCTGGTGGCCGAGCGCCAGACCGCCGGCCGCGGTCGTCTGGGCAGATCGGGAGAGCGTCGTGTAGGG
>JAFLDI010000191.1 GCA_017302485.1 Burkholderiales bacterium
CGCCGCATTGGCGCGGTAGGTGACGATCGGGTGGAAGGATGAGGACACGCTGCGCTGCACCATGTCCTCCAGGCTGGACTGGAACAGGTCCTCGACCCGGCGCGAACGGATCTCGGCCACCGAGGTCATGCCCAGCTGGAACAGCGCGCTGCGGTTGGCCGCCAGGATGTGGCCGTCCTCGGACACCGCCAGCCGGCCCTCGTGCAAGGTGTAGACGAACTCGGGACGGCTGTGGAAATGCACCGGATGGGCGCTTCGGTAGCGCCGGTCGATCAGCCGGTTCTCGATCATGCGGGCGGTCATGCCCAGCAGCACCAGCAGGTGCTGCTGCATCATCGAGCTGCGGCTGGAGACGTCCAGCACCGCACACAGCTCACCGGCCGGGTCGTACACCGGCACGGCCGAGCAGGTCAGGCCGGTGAAGGCAGTGAAGAAGTGGTCCTCGCGCCGCACCGACACCGGCGCACCCGAGGCCAGGCAGGTGCCCATGCCGTTGGTGCCTGCGGTGGTTTCGCTCCAGACGGCGCCCACACGCAGCCCCATGGGCCCGACCTCGGAGGCAAAGTCGGCCGAGGTGACCATGTGCAGGATCACGCCCTCGGTGTCGGTCAGCACCACCGCCGTCTCGCCGTCGGACAGCTGCTGGTACAGCGAGGTCATCTCGTAGCGCGCGCAGTCGATGACATCGGCCATGCGCGACAACCGCTCTTCCAGGGTCTTGGCCGGCAGCACCGGCAGCTCGCGCGGCCGGTCGGGGTGCAGACGGTACTCGTTGAGGCAGCGGCTCCAGGAGCGCGCGACGATGTCGTTGGCATCGTCGTGCTGGCCGCTGCGTACCACGTCGAACACATGGTCGGCGTGGCCGTCGGAACGAGGCAGGACGAGGCTCATGGGAAAATCTCCCTGTTTCACGAGGAAAGGCTCCCGAGTGTCCGGGCACCAGCGCGAATTGTGGCGCCGCAACACGCTGGCCAGCGCAGGTGAAACCCCCGATACCAATGGACTGAAGTCAAGAGCCGAACGGCCGATGATCGCCCGGCACACGGATGGCTTGGAACTTGCCTCGACCCCGCCGAACCCTGGACCCAGGAACCCGACCGGACCTTGCCCCCGACATGCTTGCCGCCCTGCCCCAATCCCATGCCACGCCCGAGAGTGCTGCGCTCGACCTGATCTTCATTGAAGGCCTGCGCGTGCAGACCGTCATCGGCATCCACGACAGCGAACTGCACCGCCCGCAACCGCTGGTGATTGACCTGCACGCTGGCGTACCGCGAGCCGACGCCTGCGACAGCGACCGCATTGCCGACACCATCGACTACAGCGTGGTGCGCGAGCGCCTGCATGGACTGATGCTTCATCATGGTGTCACGCTGTTGGAGGCGCTGGCGGAGCAGATTGCGCAAATGTTGATCAACGAGTTCGGTGCCGTGTGGGTGCGTGTCAAGGTGGTCAAGCCGCGCAAGTTCGAGGACCTCGATGCCGTGGGTGTGCAGATCGAGCGCCGCGCCCAGCCGGGCGCGCAGCGCAGCGCCGCTGGACGCAGCGCCCAGGTGCTGCGCTGGATCGGCTCAGGCATGGTGCCCGCCAAGGCCTGAACGCGGCAGCCCGCTCCGCCCGGCCGTCTGGTCTGACCGGGCGGGCGTGTCCGGGTGCGCGATGCGGGCAAAAAATAACCGGTCAGCAGTGCTGACCGGTCATGCAACCCGGATGACCCCCGGGCGCTCGCAAGGCCCCCTTGCGTGCTCGCAACCCCCGGGCCGCGCCTGACGCGCAGGCGACGGCCCCCAAGACGGTCAGTTGGCGGCGAACGGGTGCGACGCGCCACCCTTCTTGGCCACCACCTCAGCAGCAGTCGGCGTGCCGGCCACGGCGCGCTTGATCGACTCCTTGACCGCCGCGTAGTTGTAGTCCTGGATCTTCTTGTCGTCCTCAGCCAGCCAGTGGATGAAGACGCCGACCGAGATGAACAGGTTGTCGGCTTCGTCGGCAGGGATGGTGCCATCCTCGACGCAGTCGGCCACCGCCATGGCGACGCCGCGCTGGGCCGGGCCGAACATCTGGACGGCCTGCTTGGCGCCCTTGATGGTGACCTTGTTGAACATCACGGTTGCCGGCTTGCACAGCAGGTTCGGAGCCACCACCGCCAGCAGCGAGGTGAAGCCGTCCTTGTTGTTGGTCAGGCAGTTCGCGAACGCGGTTTCGGCAGCGCTGCCGCGCGGGCCGATGATGAGGTCGATGTGAGCCACCTCGTTGCCGTCGCCCACGAGCGATTCGCCCACCAGCATGCGATCGATCTTGGCCATGGTTGTCAGTCTCCTGTGCAGTTCCTGTGTTGACGACGCCGGGGATCATCCACCGGCGCTCGAACCACTGAATCACGTTCCATGCCACCCCGGCGAACTGGACGCCCCGGGCTATCCCTAGGTGGGGTCGGCCCGCTGGAGCAGCCCGTGCAGGAACAGCGTCGCCACCGTGAGATCGGCCGTGGTCCCGGGGTTGATGCCCTGTGCCTTGAGCCGCAGATCCCAATCCGACCAGGCCGGATCATGGTCCAGGCTGCGTCCACGGGGCGCCTGATCGAGCCAGGCCATCGCATCGTTCATGACACTCTGTGCCACCGCCGCACCGTGCTTGCGGACAATATGTGCATCCGGCGCCGAGGCCAGGAAGCGCAGCCACAGGCGCTGCACGGCCTCGGCCGCGCCGTCCTGGCAGGCGGCGACCGGTGCCTGCTGCAGCCTTTGAGCCTGGGTGTCCAGGCCGGGCAGGCCCAGCCGGAACAGTTCGTCAAAGCCGTCGCGGTACTGCCGGGCGATGCGATCCCGGTCAGCCGCCAGCGCCATGGCGGCGCGCAGGTCCAGCGTGGGTTCCTGATGCACGTCCTCGTCGCTGGCCCGGCCCAGACCACCCGGGCTGGCCTGTCGGATGGCGCGGTAGGTCGCTGCACTGTCCAGGGGCGTCAATTCGGCCAGCACACGGCCCAGCGCCTCGCGCAGCGAGGCCTCGGTCACCTCGGCGTCGTGCAGCCGGCGCCGCGCCTGGGCCAGTGGCACGCACAGCAGCACGATCCCCAGGTTGGTGTTGCAGCCCACACGGTCCCAGGTGGCCGCCACCGCCGCCTCGATGCGCTGGCCCACCGAGCCGTCGCCCACCACCAGCGCCGCAGCCGCGGCGTCGGCACTGTCCAGGAACTGCGCCGCCACCATCCGGTGGCCGGCACGGGCGTGGCTGACATTGCCTGGCTTGCTGGCCGCCACATCCCAGGCACAGGCGCAGCGCCAGGCGGCCTCGATCCGCTCACAGGGCGTCATGCGCGGTGCGCCGCGACGCCACTGGCGCAGCGTCGCTGCAGCAGGTCATCGACCAGCGCCTGTGCAATCGAGAAGCCTGTGACGCGCTGCAGCCCCTGCCAGGCGGCGATGCCGTTGACCTCGAGCACGGTCAGCCCGCCACGGGTGGGCAGGATGTCCACGCCGGCATAGTCCAGACCCAGCGCGGCCGACGCACGCTCGGCCAGCGTGGCCAGCTCCGGCGTCAGGGCGGCGGCCACCGGCCGGGCCCCCTGCTTGATGTTGTGGATCCAGTGGCCGCTGACACGCTGCATGGCCGCGCGGGCCTGGCCGCCGATCACCAGCACCCGCCAGTCGAAGCCCGGCTGCGTCATTGGCGGCACCCAGCGCTGCAGGTAGGCCAGTCCGTTGAAGGGCGCGCCGGCCAGTGGGGGCAAGGGCACGAAGACGCCGTCCACCAGCCCTACCCGCTCGAGCCCGCGCCCCTGTGAGCCGAACAGCGGCTTGAGCACCACGGCGTGGCCGGCGGCGGCCTCTCGGGCCACGGTGCGGCGCGCCACGGCCTCGCTCTCGGAGGTCCAGGTGGCGGGGGTGGGCAGGCCGGCTGCGTGCAGCAGCAACGTGGTCATGGACTTGTCGACGGTGCGCTCGATCGCCCGCGCGTCGTTGTAGACCGGCACGCCCAGCGCGCGCAGCGCGTGCAGCACGCCCAGACGCTGCGTGACCTGCTCGAAGCTGCCACCAGCGATGCCGCGCACCAGCACGGCGTCGGGCAGCGCCCGCTCAAAGCCGGGCAGCCGCAGGCCATGGCGCGAGGCACTGGTGTCGATGCCACAGTCGGCCAGGTCCAGGCAGCGACCCTGGGCGCCGCGCGCGCGCAGCGCGGCCTGCAGCTGGCGGGTGTGCCAGCCAACCTCGTCGGTCATGATCGCCACGCGCATGGACGGTCTCAGGCGGTCTCGCGCCAGCCGTTCAGCAGCACCGGCATGTCCAGCGCACCCGCCTCGAAGCTGCGGCCGCTCGGCAGGTGCTGCACCACCACTGCGGCGGGAGCAAACAGCGCCGGATCGATCTTGTAGAAGTCGAAGCCGGCGGCCGAGAAGATGTCGGCGAAGGGCTTGCCATAGTCGCGCGAAGTGCCCGAGGGAAGGCGCTGCGCCAGCGAGCGCGCGGCCTCGACCTCGCCAAGGACCGACAGCGTGACCAGACCGCCGTAGAGGATGGCGTCGTTGGTACGGCCCATCGCCTGCGCGCCATCGGCGGTGGGCGAGGGCAGCGGCGCGCTGGCCGCCCCGTCGACGATGTCGCTCAGCGCAAATCCCAGCTCGTGTGCCTTGTGCAGTGCCACCTCCAGCACCCGCGCCACCACCTGGGTGGTGCCGGCAAGGCTGCTGGTGGGCGTCAGCACGATGGTCAGCGCCTCGGGGGCCAGGCCGGTGTCGCGCAGCACCTTGTCGATCACCACCCGGGGCGGTGGCCGATCAACCTCCAGCACCAGCACGCCGCTGCCAGCGGCGTCACGCCAGCCCAGCTCGTCGAACAGCTTCTCCTTGGCGGCCAGCGCCCGCGCAGGGCCCGAGCCCAGCGCAAAGAACTTCCTGCCGCCGGTCTCCTCCTTGCTGGCGGCCAGGCTCCAGCCAGCGTACTGGCTGCCCAGGCAGGCCAGCACCGGCTGCGGGCTGCTGACCTGCAGCCAGTTGGCCCAGCCGTGGCGGCCGTCGGTGACCAGCGCGACCTCGCCCAGACCGCCCATGCAGATGCGGCCGACCAGCAGGCCGGCGGCCACGCTGCCGGGGGCCTCGATACCAGCGTCCACCAGGCAGGTGCCGCGCTCGTCACGCAGCCAGGACACGCCCAGGCGCTCGGCGTCGTGCAACAGTTGGGCCACCAGGGGGGCAGCCAGGGCGTTCGGGCTGATCGGCGTCCGTTGGCCGGAGGGCGGGTTCATTCAAGGGTCTCCAGGGTCGATGCCAGTGCGGCGCAGCGGGCGTCCAGCCGACGCCGCAGCGCCCGCTCGTCGTCGGCCTCGGCACTGACGGTACACAGCGGCGCACCGGCCGGCAAGCGCATCGGGGCCGAGGGGCGGTCATGGACATCGGACTGCCGAGCCCACTGCGCCACACTGCTGGCATCCAGGTGCACGGCATAGGGCAGGCGCAACAGCTGAAGGCCGCGCAGCCGCGTCGGGCGCCAGGCGGCGATCTGCGCCGGCGTGGGCAGACGCCCCTGCAGGCAGGCCTGCAGATGGGCCCGAACCAGACCGCCCTGCGGCGCATACAACCCCGCGCTGGCCGGCCAGCGCGGGTTGACCTCCAGCACCCAGGCGCAGTCCTCGTGCCAGATGAAGTCGACGCCCACCACGCCGCGCAGCGCGAAGGCCGCGGCCAGGCGCTCGGCCACCCCCTGCAGCAGGCTGCTGGCCCGCCCCGGCAGGCCCACCGGCCCCAGCACACCCCCATAGGCGAAGGGCTGGCCCGGTTGGGGCTGGCTCCACTGGCCGTTGAGGCCCAGCAGCGCGGCGCGGCCCGGCGCGGCGCACAACAGGGTCATCGACATCGGCAGGCCGTGGTCATCAGCCGGGTAATAGCGTTCGACTTCCTGCGCCATCACGTTGGCCAGTTCCTCGACCAGAGCAAGCTCGCGCGGTTCCAGTAGCCGTCGATGCACTGGTGGGTGAAGACCAGCGAGGGCAGAGGTGTGGCCGCAAGGTCAGCCCGCAGCTACTCCAATTGCTCTGTGTTCACCCGGTCGCGACGGTCTCCGGTTCGGAAGTAGTTGCCGTTGGCAAAGTCCACGTGCCGCGAACCATCGAGGATGTAGTTGCAGTCCAGGATGGCGAAGTGAAAGCCTCCACGGTCAAACGAATGCGGGATCCACCCGATTCTACTGAGCATGCTGGCCGCCTACACGGGCCGGCCACCGTACCTGTCACAAACGTCAGACGTACTGGACTTGTCCCAAATGAGAGATCTGTTTGCGGGACATTACAAGGCAGGCACGCGGCCTAAACTGTCGGATCTACTAGGTTACAGGCAAAAGGATCGAAGGAGCAGGGCCGGAAAATGCCATCGGAATAATCAGAAGTCCGATCATCGAGCAACAAGGATCAGGGCTAAGGCGGGACCTGGTTGCCGCTGGTCACCGTGTCGGAAACCGACGGGGAAGAAGTGGTCTTCTCGGTCGGAGACGTCCAAATCAAGGACGAGAAGGCACGACAGGTGCTCCGCAGATGGGCGAGCGAGAAGCTGAGCGGTTTCCGAGACGAGTTCAACAAGAGCATGGCGAACGCAGCGAAAGAACTGGACGATTGGAGGAGTGCAGGAAAACCAAAGATCGAGCAGAGGGCCCTCAGAGATATGGAGAGGCGAGCCACAGTCCCATTCAAGAAGACCATCGAAGATG
>JAFLDI010000192.1 GCA_017302485.1 Burkholderiales bacterium
GGCCGCATCGATCACCGAGCGCCAGCCCGGCACGCGCTGGCCGCAGGACTGGCCGCGCCCGGTGCTGGAACACCTGGCCGGCCAGATCGACCTGAACGCGCTGCTTGACGCGGCGCGGCGCCAGCGCCAGGTGCCCGAGGCCCTGACCGAAGCGCACTACTATGCCGGCGAGTGGCTGGCGGCCGGCGGCCAGCGCGAGCTGGCACGCGAGCAGTGGCGCAAGGCAACGGACCTGGGCGTGACCGAATTCGTCGAGCACACGGCTGCACGACGCCGGCTGGCCGAGTGAGCCTGGCAGGCCCGGCCTGCCAGGTCAGCAGCGCTCAGGGCGTCTCACGCACATAGAGGTCGGGCGAGGTGCCGGTGTCGCGTGGGTCCAGGTTGTTGCCGTTCGACACGAACACCACCACGCCCGGGCTCAACCGCGCCATCGCCGGCTCCATCGACGAGCTGTTGGCCACGATGCCGCTGTCGCTCTGCGACACCAGCGTGAGCTGGCCGCTCAGGCGGTCACGGCGATAGACCTGCTGGTGGGTGCCCACACCCGGGATCAGATTGTTGGCATAGGAGTCGAACACCAGGTGCCGGCCATCGTGGCTGGTGGCCGAGAAGAGGCTCATGCCATTGCTGCCCTCGCCATTGGCATTGACCGACTCGATGGCCACGGCGCCGGTGTCCAGGTCGCGGCTGAACAGCGCCCAGCTGCTGAAGGCCACCGGGGTCAGACGGCGGTCCCAGGAGGCGAAGAACACCGTTCTGCCGTCGCCTGCCAGCACCGGCACATCGGCCTGGGTGCCCACGCGCACCGTGCTGCCGGTGCCGCGGTCGTGCACGAAGGCATCCTGCAGGCCGTTGTCGTCACCATCCACCAGGTCGCTGGCCAGGCTGGTGAAGGCGATCTTCTGCCCGTTGGCGCTGAGGCTGGGCGGGCGGGTCATGTACAGCGGCACGCCCTGGCTCTGCGCCCCGCCGCTGCGCACCGACACGCGCTGCGTCTGGCCGCTCGGGCGATCGAAGACGAACAGGTCAGGGGCGCTGTTGGTGTCGCCGCCCACCAGGTTGCTGGCCTCGGAAACGAATGCGATCGAGCCGCCGTCGGCACTGATGCCGGGCGTGCGGCTGTGACCATTGCCGCCGGGCGTGACCAGCGTGGTCGTGCCGGTGCGCAGATCGCGCAAAAAAATGTCCGACTTGCCATTGGTGTCGCCGGCCACCAGGTCGGACGCACCGGATTCGAACACCACCGTGCGGCCGTCGCCGCTGACCGCGCCCCACATCGACAATCCGTTGCCGGCGACCCCAGCCGGGGTGACCGAGATCAGCGTGAACTGGTTGCGCATCCGGTCGTACTGGTAGACGTCGTAGGCGTTGTTGGTGTCGCCCGAGACCAGCGCCGCTGGCGTGGTGAAGACCACATAGCGCCCGTTGGCGCTGACCGAGGCACCGTTGCCACCGCTGGCGCGCAGGATGACGCCGGTCGCGCTGTCCTGTGCCAGCACGCTGCGGCTCAGGCCGGTCCGGCCGGGCGAGCCGTCGGCCTCGACGGCCCGCATCGCGTAGTGGTAGGTGGTGCCGGGCACCACCGTCTCATCCAGCCAGCCGGGCGATTTGCGCACGTCGGTCAGCACCCCGCCCAGGCTGGCGCACTGCCCGACGTCGGTCACCGGGACCGGCGCGCGGCAGATCTGGTAACCCACCGCCCTGTTGACGGCCGTCCAGGTCAGCAGCACGCGCCGCGCACCGGCGGTGAGCTGCGGTGTGACCGCGGGCAGTTGCGGGTACAGCCACAAGGACAGCAGGTCGGTGCTGGTGGCGCCCTGGTCGTCGGTGGCCACCACCTGGTAGACCACTTCCCTGCCCTGGGTGACACCCGGCACCGTGAAGCTCAGACAGGTCTGATCGTCGCTCAGCGTGGCGTTCTTCAGCGCAGGCCCGCTGAGCTGGGTCCATTGGCGCGAGACGATGTCGCCGTCATAGTCCAGGCCACCCGCGCAGGTCTGCAGGCTGGCGTGCTTGTAGACGGTGCGCGTGGCACCCAGGCTCAGCAGCGGCGGCTGATTCGAGGCGCTGGCGCGCACCGTGATCACCACCTCGTCGCTGAGCGTGGCGCCGCTGCCATCCACCGCCTGGAATCGGAAGCGCAGCTCGGTATCGACCGCCACAACGGGTGTGTAGAAGGTCGGGTTCGGGACGGTGTTGCTCGACAGCGTGACCGGAGGACCCGACAGCTGGGTCCACAGGGTGCCGGTCATCGGCAGGTTGTGCAGGTTCAGTGCACTGCCGGTCAGGCGCACCGTGGTGCCGGCGTTGACCCATTGGTCGATGCCGGCATCGATGGGCGCCGCGCACACGGCGGCAGGAAGGGCAAGCGCCAGCAGGGTGGCGCGCAGCAAGGCTCTGGACATGGGCGGGACATCCTGGAAAGACCGCGGGCGGGACCCATGCCCCGCCTCCTCACCCTGTCACGCAGCCTGCCGCGCAGCGGCGGCTCACCCCGTCGCCCCTCAAACTGGGGAGATCAGCCGCACTGCCCCACGTAGCCACAGGCGGTGCAGAAATCGCAACCGTCCTTGTGGATCATCGTGGCGTTGCCGCACTCGGGGCAGGGCTTGCCGGCCATCGGCGCCACGGTGACGGCACCGTCGGCCTTGGGGCGCGGGGCCTCGAGGATGCCCATCTCGCGCAGCGGGAAGCCCTGCTCGTCGAGCACGCCCAGCATGGCGTAGCGGTGGATCACCAGGCGGGCGATGTAGGCCACGGTGGACGGCCAGGTCTGCTGGCGCTTCTCGCCCGGGACAGGCGCCATGAAGTGCCCCAGCGGCTCGCCCACGTTGAGCAGCTTGCGCAGCTTCATGCCGATCCAGGCCGGGTCGATCACCCGCATGTCGAGTGACAGCAGGCGCGCGAGGCCGTCGTAGGCCTTGGGGTAGTTGCCCGAGAAGCCCACCGCGCAGGGCCGCGTGACATAGCCGGTGGCCGAGTCGGTGGCCGCCAGCGCGACCTCCTTGAGGGTCATCGTGAACGATTCCTGGGTGCCGGGGTTCTCGATGTCGACCGCCCAGGCCAGTGTGCCGGCCGAGCTGGTGCGGGGCTCCTCGCGGCTGAACATGGCGTCGAGCACCGGCGTGGGGCCGCCCTCTTCCAGCGCACCCAGCTGCTCGCAGCGCCAGCGGATCACGCTGCCGGTGGCCGCCACCACGCCAGGGAACAGGCGCTTCTCGCCGTGCGGCGGGAAGGCCATCTCGAAGCTGCGCTCCTCGGCCACGGTGGCCAGCGCGTCGAGCTTGAGCTTGAGCCAGGCCGGGTCGTTGACGCGCATGTCCATCGACAGCGTCTTGGCCAGCGCGCCCAGACCGCGCGGCTGCTCGGCGCCGTTGACCCAGACCTCGAAGGGCAGGTTCTTGCCGAACAGGCCGCCGTCCGGGCCCTCGGCCGGCAGCTCGCCGACGAACAGCGCGAAGTCGCCGTGCGGGTGCTGGATCATGTAGCTCCAGGCCGGGTTGCCGCCGCGCAGCTCGGGCCGGCCGGGCCAGCGCAGCGAGGTCAGCACCGGCTTGGGCAGCTTCTCGAGCTTCAGGCGCTGGTTGGCGTGGTCGGCCACCAGCGGCGCCGGCTGGGCGGTGGTGGCGGGCTCGACACTCAGCACCGAGCCCAGGATGGCGTTCGGGCGGTAGGTGGCCAGACCCTTGAGACCACTCTTCCAGGCGGTGAGGTAGAGATCCTGGAAGTCGGCGTAGGGGTAGTCGGCCGGCACATTGACGGTCTTGGAGATCGCCGTGTCGATGCAGGGCGCCACCGCCGCCACCATCAGCGCATGGGCCTCGGCGCTCATCTCCAGCGCGGTGACGAAGGCGTCGGTGAGCGGCGCGTTGTCACCCTTGAGGTGGCGGTACAGGCGCCAGGCGTGGTCCTCGACCGCGTACTCCTTGAAGCTGCCGTCGGGCATGCGCTTCTTGCGGTTGTAGGTCCAGCTGAAGGCCGGCTCGATGCCATTGCTGGCGTTGTCGGCGAAGGCCAGGCTGATGGTGCCGGTCGGGGCGATCGACAGCAGGTGCGAGTTGCGCAGGCCGTGGGCGCGGATGCGCTCTTTCACCGCCGCCGGCAGCCGCGAGGCGAAGCTGGCACCGCTGAGGTACATGTCGGCGTTGAACAGCGGGAAGGCGCCGCGCTCCTGGGCCATGTCGACGCTGGCGTTGTAGGCGCCGTCGCGCATCACCTCGGAGATGTGGCGCGCCATGTCGCGCGCGGCCGGCGTGTCGTAGCGCAGGCCCAGCATCACGAGTGCATCGCCCAGGCCGGTGAAGCCCAGGCCGACGCGGCGCTTGTTGGCGGCCTCTTCGCGCTGGCGATCGAGCGGCCAGACGGTGACGTCGAGCACGTTGTCCAGCATGCGCGTGGCCACCTTGACCACGTCGGTGAAGGCAGCGTCGTCGAAGCTGGCGTCGGCTTCAAATGGATTGCGCACATAGTGCGTCAGGTCGATCGAGCCCAGGCAGCAGCAGCCGTAGGGCGGCAGCGGCTGCTCGGCGCAGGGGTTGGTGGCGGCGATGGTCTCGCAGTAGGACAGGTTGTTGTCCAGGTTGATGCGGTCCAGGAACAGCACGCCGGGCTCGGCGTGGTCGTAGGTGGAGCGCATCACCTGGTCCCACAGCGCACTGGCGGCGATCCTGCGGTAGACCCACAGACCATCGGCGCGCTGGTAGGCGCCGGCCGCCTTCTGCTTGTCGCCGGGCTCCGCGCGGTGCACCAGTTCCACATCGGCGCCGGACTGCACCGCCTGCATGAAGGCGTCGGTCACGCCGATCGAGATGTTGAAATTGCGCAGGTCGCCTTCGTCCTTGGCGTGGATGAAGGCCTCGATGTCGGGGTGGTCGCAGCGCAGCACACCCATCTGCGCGCCGCGGCGGGCGCCAGCAGACTCGACCGTCTCGCAGGAGCGGTCAAACACGCGCATGTAGCTGACCGGGCCCGACGCGCTGGACTGGGTGGAGCCGACCCAGGCGCCCTTGGGGCGGATGCGGGAGAAGTCGTAGCCCACGCCGCCGCCGCGGCGCATGGTCTCGGCAGCCTCGGTCAGCGCGGTGTAGATGCCGGGAAAGCCCTCCTCGACCGAGGCGATCGAGTCGCCCACCGGCTGCACGAAGCAGTTGATGAGCGTGGCGGTCAGATCGGTGCCGGCAGCCGAGTTGATGCGCCCGGCCGGCACGAAGCCGCGGCGCTGGGCCTCAAAGAAGCGGGCCTCCCAGTGGGCCCGATGCTCGGGCGCCTCGACGGCCGCCAGGGCACGCGCGACGCGAGCGCGCACTTCGTCTACGGTCCGCTCATCACCTTTGGCGTACTTTTCGACCAGCACCTCTTCGCTGATCGGTTGGGCGGGCAGCGCGTCGAGCAGGGACGGCTGACGGGGGGCGGTGCGGGTGCGGCTCATGGGCATGCGGGACTGGTCAAAATCACAGTCCGGCATCATCCCTGAAATCGGCCGCGACGCAATGGCTGAATGCGCCGCACAGGGCCATTGACGGGGGGGTGTTGACACGCCGCAAACCCCCGCCACGAAGTGCCTGGGAAAGACCCCGATGTTCCAGCGGCCCGGGATCGCCCACGGCGTCACACTCAGGTCAAGCACCAGCGCGCCGCTGGTGGTCACTGCATTGCTGCCCGCCGATGACACCCTCCGCCGCCTTTGCGCTCAGTCTGTCCATCGCTTTCGCCGTGCTGGCCATCGCCCATCTGGCCGTGTGGCGTGCCCGGCGCCAGGCCTGCTGGGGCACCTTCGGACTGACCTGCCTGGCCGGTGCCCTCTTCTTCGTCCTGGAGTCGGCCATGCCGGTTCCCGCGCATCAGCGTCCCAGCCTGCCAGCCTCGGCGCTGGGCTTCACGCTGGTGTCAGCCGGCTGGCTCAGCGTGGGCAGCTACCTGGGCCTGACGGCCCGCACCATCCGCCGCCTGGCCATGGTGCTGTGCGTGCAGGGCGCCGCGCTGGCGGCGCTGCTGATTTCGGGTCAGGCCACCCGTCTGGCGGTCTTCGGCAACTACGCGGTGATGGCCCTGATGGTGGTCGCCACCGCCTGGCGGCTGGCCCCGAGCGGCAGCCGCGACTCGCGCGCCGTGCTGCTGGGCGCGGTGTTGCTGTATCCCTTGTTCGTCTCGCTGGCCGCGGCCGGCCTGCTCGAGATGGCCTTCATCCGCTATGCCATGGCCCTGCCGATGCTGCTGCTGGGCACCTCCATGCTGGTCGAGGGCATGCTGATCGCCCAGCGCCGCTCGCAGGCCGCTGTCGACGAGGCCCGGGAGGCACAGAGCCGCCTGCAGCAGGTGGTGCAGGCGCTGGCCGATGGCTCCGGCCGCGTGGCATCGACCGGTCAGACCATGTCCGAGGGCGCACAGATGCTGGCCATGCGCACCGACGAACAGACCGCCCACATCCGCGAAACGGCCGAGGCGGTGCGTGGCGTGGTGGCCCAGGTGCAACTGACCGGTGCGCATGTCAGCGCGGTCGACGCCACCTGCCAGGCGCTGGAGCAGCAGGCCCGCCAGGGCAGCCAGGAGGTGCAGGACACGGTGGGCTCGATCGAGCGCATCGACCAGCGCACCCGGGAGATGGACGAGGCCATCGTGCTGATCGAGGCCATCGCCTTCCAGACCAACCTGCTGGCCCTCAATGCTGCCATCGAGGCCGCCCGCGCAGGTC
>JAFLDI010000193.1 GCA_017302485.1 Burkholderiales bacterium
CTGTTCATCTACGGCGGCGTGGGCCTGGGCAAGACCCACTTGGTGCATGCGGTGGGCAATGCGCTGCTGAAGGACAACCCCAACGCCCGCGTGCTGTACCTGCACGCCGAGCAGTTCATCTCGGATGTCGTCAAGAACTACCAGCGCAAGACCTTCGACGAGCTCAAGGCCAAGTACCACAGCCTCGATCTGCTGCTGATCGACGACGTGCAGTTCTTTGCCGGCAAGGAGCGCACCCAGGAAGAGTTCTTCAACGCCTTCGAGGCCCTGCTGGCCAAGAAGGCGCACATCATCATGACCAGCGACACCTACCCCAAGGGGCTGGTGGACATCGACCAGCGGCTGACCAGCCGCTTCGACTCGGGCCTGACCGTGGCCATCGAGCCGCCCGAGCTGGAAATGCGGGTGGCCATCCTGATGGCCAAGTCGCGTGCCGAGGGCGCGCCCATGCCCGAGGACGTGGCCTTCTTCGTGGCCAAGAACGTGCGCGCCAATGTGCGCGAGCTGGAAGGCGCGCTGCGCAAGGTGCTGGCCTACGCCAAGTTCAGCCACAAGGAAATCACCATCGCCCTGGCGCGCGAGGCGCTGAAGGACCTGCTGTCCATCCAGAACCGCCAGATCTCGGTCGAGAACATCCAGAAGACGGTGGCCGACTTCTACAAGATCAAGATCGCCGACATGTACAGCAAGAAGCGCCCGGCCAGCATCGCCCGGCCGCGCCAGATTGCGATGTACCTGGCCAAGGAGCTGACGCAGAAGAGCCTGCCCGAGATCGGCGAGCTCTTCGGCGGCCGCGACCACACCACCGTGCTGCACGCGGTGCGCAAGGTAGGCGGCGAGCGCCAGAAGGACACCGAGCTGAACCAGCAGCTGCACGTGCTGGAGCAGACGCTTAAGGGTTGATCCGGGGCAGAGCCCCGTGCCCGCAAAACCACCCGAAAACCGGCGAAAATCGCCGGCTGAGCGTCATCGGCTCGCCCGACCAGAAAGAGGAAGACATGATTGTTCTGAAGGCCGCACAACAGCAGCTGCTCGCCGCCCTGCAATCGGTGGCCGGCATCGTGGAGCGGCGGCACACCCTGCCCATCCTGGCCAACGTGCTGGTGCGCAAGTCGGGTGAGACGATCGAGTTCACCACCTCCGACCTGGAAATCCAGGTGCGCACCAGCGCCGCGCTGGGCGGCGACGCCGGCACGTTCAGCACCACGGTGGGCGCGCGCAAGCTGATCGACATCCTGCGCACCCTGCCGGCCGACCAGCAGGTCTCGCTCACCGCCAATGGCAACAAGCTGACGCTGCAAGGCGGCAAGAGCCGCTTCACGCTGCAGACCCTGCCTTCGGATGACTTCCCGCTGGTGAATGAGGCGGTGGACTTCGGCCCCGCCTTCAGCGTGCCGCAGAAGACCCTCAAGCACCTGATCGACCAGGTGCATTTCGCGATGGCGGTGCACGACATCCGCTACTACCTCAACGGCATCCTGTTCGTCGCCGAAGGCCGCACCCTCACCCTGGTGGCCACCGACGGCAGCCGCCTGGCGCTGGCCCAGGCGCAGCTGGAGGCCGACATCCCCAAGCAGGAAGTCATCCTGCCGCGCAAGACGGTGCTGGAGCTGATGCGCCTGCTGAAGGACGGCAAGACGGCTGAGGGCGAGGAAGACGCGCAGATCGAGATGCGCTTTGCCGGCAACCAGGCCATGTTCAGCTTCAGCGGCATGGAGTTCGTGACCAAGCTGGTCGAGGGCAAGTACCCCGACTACAACCGCGTCATCCCGAAGAACCACAAGAACATCATCACGCTGGGCCGCGCCCCGCTGCTGGCCAGCCTGCAGCGCGCCGCCATCCTGACCAGCGAGAAGTTCAAGGGCGTGCGCGTCAACATCGACCCCGGCACGCTGCGCATTGCCTCCAGCAACGCCGAGCAGGAAGAGGCCAAGGAAGAAATCGAGATCGACTACGACGGCCCCGCCATCGAGATCGGCTTCAACGTCACCTACCTGATGGATGCCCTGGGCAACATGGGCCAGGAGATGGTGCGGCTGGAGATGCACGACGGCAGCTCCGCCGCGCTGATCACCATCCCTGATGACAGCGGCTTCAAGTACGTGGTGATGCCCATGAGGATCTGACGCCTGCGGCGCCAGATCCTCGTTGTCCGTTTCGCACCCCCCAGCCCCCCGCCAAGCAGGGGGGCTCCAGACAGAAGATTGCCCGGGCCGCCAGTCCTGAAGGACCGACGGCCCTCTTCACTTCAAAGCCATGAGCGATATCAACTCCACCCCCGACGAGCAGCCCGCGCCCCAGCCCACCCCGGGTTCCGGCAGCTACGGCGCCGAGTCCATCCAGATCCTGGAAGGCCTGGAGGCGGTGCGCAAGCGCCCGGGCATGTACATCGGCGACACCAGTGACGGCACCGGCCTGCACCACCTGGTCTTCGAGGTGGTGGACAACTCCATCGACGAGGCGCTGGCCGGCCACTGCGACGACATCGTCGTGACCATCCACACCGACAACTCGATCAGCGTGGTGGACAACGGCCGCGGCATCCCCACCGGCGTGAAGATGGACGACAAGCACGAGCCCAAGCGCAGTGCCGCCGAGATCGCGCTGACCGAGCTGCACGCCGGCGGCAAGTTCAACCAGAACAGCTACAAGGTCTCAGGCGGCCTGCACGGCGTGGGCGTGAGCTGCGTCAACGGCCTGAGCAAGTGGCTGCGCCTGACCGTGCGCCGCGACGGCCAGGTGCACCAGATCGACTTCAAGCAGGGCGTGCCGCAGGACCGCGTGATCGAAGTGGTGGACGGCGTGGAGACCAGCCCCATGCGCATCGTCGGCGAGACCGAGAAGCGCGGCACCGAGGTCCACTTCCTGCCCGACACCGAGATCTTCAAAGAGAACAACGAGTACCACTACGACATCCTGGCCAAGCGCCTGCGCGAGCTGAGCTTCCTGAACAACGGCGTGAAGATCCGCCTGGTGGACGAGCGCAACGGCGGCAAGGAAGACAACTTCGCCTATGCCGGCGGCGTGAAGGGCTTCGTCGAGTTCGTCAACAAGGGCAAGAAGATCCTGCACCCCAACATCTTCCACGCCCAGGGCGACAAGCTCAGCGACCAGGGCACCAACGTGGGTGTGGAAGTGGCGATGCAGTGGAACGACTCCTTCAGCGAGAGCGTGCTGTGCTTCACCAACAACATCCCGCAGCGTGACGGCGGCACCCACCTGACCGGCCTGCGTGCCGCGATGACCCGCGTCATCAACAAGTACATCGACGACAACGAGATCGCCAAGAAGGCCAAGGTCGAGATCACCGGCGACGACATGCGCGAAGGCCTGGCCTGCGTGGTCAGCGTCAAGGTGCCCGAGCCCAAGTTCAGCAGCCAAACCAAGGACAAGCTGGTCAGCTCGGAGGTGCGCGCGCCGGTGGAGGACATTGTCAGCCGCCTGCTGACCGACTGGCTGCTGGAGAACCCCACCGACGCCAAGACCATTTGCGGCAAGATCGTCGACGCCGCCCGCGCCCGCGACGCCGCCCGCAAGGCCCGCGAGATGACCCGCCGCAAGGGCGTGCTCGACGGCATGGGCCTGCCCGGCAAGCTGGCCGACTGCCAGGAGAAGGACCCCGCGCTGTGCGAGATCTACATCGTGGAGGGCGACTCGGCCGGCGGCAGCGCCAAGCAGGGCCGCGACCGGAAGTTCCAGGCCATCCTGCCGCTGCGCGGCAAGATCCTGAACGTCGAGAAGGCGCGCTACGAGAAGCTGCTCAGCAGCAATGAAATCCTGACCCTGATCACCGCGCTGGGCACCGGCATCGGCAAGGGCATGGGCGGCGACGACTTCAACCCCGACAAGCTGCGCTACCACCGCATCATCATCATGACCGACGCGGACGTGGACGGCGCCCACATCCGCACCCTGCTGCTGACCTTCTTCTACCGCCAGATGCCCGAGCTGGTGGAGCGCGGCCACATCTACATCGCCCAGCCGCCGCTGTACAAGGTCAAGCACGGCAAGCAGGAGCAGTACCTGAAGGACGCCGCCGCGCTGGACGACTACCTGCTGAAGGTGGCCATCGACAGCGCCGCCATCGACCCCGGCAACGGCAGCCCCATCCTGAGCGGCGAGGCCCTGGCCGAGAAGGCCCAGGCCTACGTCCGGGCCACCAACGTGATCGAGCGCCTGAGCGCCTGGATGGACGTGGAAGCCCTGCGCGCCCTCAGCGACGGCCTGACGCTGGACCTGGACAGCACCACGGCCGCCGAACAGAGCGCCATCGCCCTGAAGGCCGCGCTGCACGACGCCGAGGTGGAAGCCGTGTTCGACGAGCGCACCGACAAGCACCTGCTGCGCATCAGCCGCCGCCACCACGGCAACATCAAGAGCAGCATCATCAGCCCCGACTTCATCCACGGCGCCGACTACGACGCCCTGGCCACCGCCGGCCGCACCTTCAAGGGCCTGCTGGGCCCCAACGCCACCGTCAAGCGCGGCGAGGGCGAGAAGGCCAAGGAAAGCAAGTGCGGCGCCGACTTCCGCGCCGCCATGGCCTGGCTGATGGGCCAGGCCGAAAGCAGCGTGGGCCGCCAGCGCTACAAGGGCCTGGGCGAAATGAACCCCGGCCAGCTCTGGGAAACCACCATGGACCCCACCGTGCGCCGCCTGCTTCGCGTGCAGATCGAAGACGCGATCGAGGCGGACAAGGTGTTCACGATGCTGATGGGGGATGAGGTTGAGCCGCGGAGGGACTTCATTGAGACGAATGCGTTGAGGGCGGCGAATATCGACGCGTGACGGCTATCACATCCGAATCCGGAAGCGGCCCATAAAGTCAATTTATTCAAGGACTTGCTATCACACGCTGAGTTGTCCGCGCTGCGCACCCCAGGCGGCCATCGCTTTTAAATCGCTGGTGGTTGGCGCGCCAGCGGCTGCTTCCAGTTGAACATCGTGGGGCGCCTGCGAGCCTTCACGCTCCACGATCACGGCAAGTCGGCAAGAAGACGTTCTGTCGGCTCGGCGGTTATGTGACCTCCGGGGCTTGTTGCAAATGGCCTCCACGCGAATAGGCGGCAAGCAGTCGCCCTGTCCGACAGAAGAGCGGCCACGCTTGCGTGGCCTGCAATGCATGCCGGTCTCACCGCAATTGTTTTTGGTGCAGGATACTGGAGCCGCAAGTATCTTGCTGCTGGACAGCCTGGTACAAAAACAACTGTAGGGGAGCAACGCCGCGATGGCACGACGGAAGAAGGGCAGTATCGCCGAGGGATTGACGGAGTTGGTGGCAAAGCTGCCGTGGTGGGCAGGCGTGGCCCTCGCGGCGCTGAGCTATGCCCATCTTCCGGGTCGCCGTCGTCGATCTCACCGGCGTGCTGCCGCTGATGAAGGTGAGCGACCGTCTCACCGACATCGCCGAGCTCGTGCTGGAGGCGGCGCTCGCGCTGGCGTGGCAGGAACTCGTTGCCCGCCACGGGGAGCCGCGCTGCACGGCCGGCGGCGGGACGCGCCCGGCACGCTTTGCCATCGTCGCCTACGGCAAGCTCGGCGGCCTCGAGCTGGGCTATGGCTCGGACCTGGACCTCGTCTTCCTCAACGACTCCGAGGGCGAGCAGCAGCAGACCGACGGCGCGCAGCCCCTCGACAACGCCGTGTTCTTCTCCCGCCTGACCCGGCGGGTGATCAGCATCCTCACGATGCACACCACCTCGGGCAAGCTGTACGAGGTGGACATCCGCCTACGGCCGAGCGGGCAGTCCGGCCTACTGGTCTCCAGCCTGACGGCCTTCGACCTCTACCAGCGCCAGGACGCCTGGACCTGGGAGCACCAGGCCCTGCTGCGCAGCCGGGCCGTGGCCGGCGACGCCGGCGTGAAGGCCGCCTTCGAGCAGCTGCGGGTGAAGGCGCTCACCACCTATGTGCGCCGCGAGAACCTGGCGAAGGAAGTGGCTGACATGCGCCAGCGGATGCGGGACGAGCTGTCGAAGGGCACGCCCGAGTTGCTGGACGTGAAGCAGGATCCCGGCGGCATCACCGACATCGAGTTCCTCGTCCAGTACCTCGTGCTGCGGGAGGCCTGGCGCTATCCCGACCTGGTCCGGTGGTCGGACAACATCCGGCAGCTGGAGGCGCTGGCGGCCCACGGCATACTCGCGCCCGCCGACGCGGAAGCACTCGCCGAGGCCTACCGCACCTACCGCCAGCGCATGCACCACCTGAACCTGGCCGGCGCACCGGGGCTGGTACCCCGGGCCGAGGCGGCGGCGCTGGTGGCCGCCGTGGTCCGGCACTGGCGGGCGGTGTTCTATACTGACGCCCCCCAATCCGCCGAATGACTCCCATGGTCACTTCCAAGGTCACGTCGCAGACTGCCACCGAGCCCGCACTCGTCCAGCCGAACGCCGAGAACCACTACGACGTGACGGCGGCCGACCTGCCCCTGTCCTGCCCGATGCCCGGCATGCACCTGTGGAACTCCCATCCCAAGGTGTACCTGGCGATCGAGGAGACGGGCCGCGCCAAGTGCCCCTACTGCGGCGCCACCTACGCGTTAACCCGCACGCGGTGAACGGCCCGCTGGCGCACCTCAACCTGGCGCGCGGCTTTCGCGGCGGCGAACGACAGACGGAACTCCTCATCCGCGGCCTTGCCGCCCTCGGCTGGACCCAGCGCCTCGTGGTCCGGCGCGGCCAGCCCCTCGCAGGCCGCTGCCGGGATGTTCCCGGCCTGCAGGTCGTGGAGGC
>JAFLDI010000194.1 GCA_017302485.1 Burkholderiales bacterium
CTGCCCGCGGTACAGCGAGATGAAGTGCATCAGCCCGCTGCCCGGCAGGGCCCGCGTGATGGCCAGCGCGTGGAACAGGTCGTGACGCCGGGCAAAGGCTTCCACCGCCGGCTCGGGGTCGGCAAAGCCGACCGACAGCACCGACGCATCCAGCTGCTGCATCGACGCCTGCGCAAAGCGGTCGACCGCGCCGATGCGGTTCCACTCGCGGGCGAAGTCGGCACCCAGGTTCATCCGCCCGCTCAGCCAGTTGCGCGGCGCCAGGCCATCGATGCCGCCCGAGCACTCGCCCCACCAGGCGGCGTCAAACGGCACCAGCTGCCGCAGGGCCGCCATGCCCTCGGCCATCAGGCGCGCGGGTGAGGCGCTGGCGGGCAACTGGTCCAGCGTGAGGAGGGCGGTGCTGAAGGACTCGAGGGTCTTCAGGGAGGCGGGCATGGGGGAGCAGTGTAGGAGCCTGCAGGCCGATCACCCGAGCTGGAGCCAGCCAGCTGGCCAGCACGGATACTGTGCGTGGACCTCACTTGGACTTGGCGCCGTGTTTGTACTTCGCTGCACCCAGAAACTGCTCAGCCGGCTCCGCGTCGCTCCGGATCTGGCCACCGCGCCGTCGGACAACGTTCTCGGGGCCTGGTACGCCAACCTGGTCCGCGCCGGCCGGGTTCAGGTGGTGCTTGCCGTCAGCGAGCGCAGCCTGCTCCCGGTGGTGGTGGCAGCACGGGACGGCCGAACCCTGGTCCAGCGGCTCATCGCCGCGGTGGATCCCATGCTTCAGGCTGTTGGCGTGCCCGCAGACGATGCGGCGGCCGAGTGCCGCGCCATGCAGACCTGGACCCTCGGCAAGACCGAGAACCGTCGCGTCATCGGCTCACTCAACGATCTGGCCTACCAACTGGAAGGCGCGCTGCCCTATTGGCCGGAGCGGACACTGATGGACCACTCGCTCTGGTTGGCCCAGACGCCCTTGAAGTTCATCGACTACGGCTCGCCCGACCGCGCAACGCTGGCGGCTTTCGCGGCCCACAGGGCCTTGCGGGCTGCGCGCGGGCGGTGAGTGCCCCTCCGCGGCTGCGGCTGCAGCCGGCTGGGCGCGTGGCCGTCGAGGCTAGATGCCGGACAACACGGCGTCCAGGGCCGACACCAATGCGCTGGCCTGTGAGGCCACGTTGTCCACCGGGCGTCTCAAGGCCTTGGCAAGCAGCGGCGCGGCGTAGTGCGCCAGCGCACACAGACGCTGACCTTTGACCAGGATGACGGGACACAGCGCCGTCGGCACCTTGACCGACGCATCGAGCAGCGACAACGGGATGGTCAACCGGGTCGCCAGTCCATCCAGCACGTCGCTCTGGACAACGACCACATAGGGGATGCTGTCGCTCCCGATGCGGCTGGGATTGGTGAAGACATCGTACTGTGCCATCAGCCCGTCACCAGGGGCGAAGATCGGCGCCCGGGATGCCATGCATCTCGAGCAGCGCATTCTGGGCGGCGATCCAATCACCATACTCCGCTTCAAACGCCTTCTTGCGCGCAGCGCGACCCGCTTCATCGCGCTCGGCCCGAAGGGCCTGGTACAACTCAGCCGAGAGGATCACGGTGTCGATCTGGCCAGCCTTCTCCACGAACACCGGCCCACGCTTGGCCTGGGCGCACAGGCTGCCGAAACGATTCTTGGCTTCCGTGGCGGTGACACGCATGGTGGACTTCCAGAGTGATTGGCCATTTTAGCCATCAATAAACGTCCAAGCCATGTGACGTTCTGGCGTGCGGCGTCTGCTGGCCCCAATGTGCCGATCCGCATCTGGCTCCTGCGTGGCGGTCGGTGACGCCGAGGCGATCCATGGACTCCACAAGGCTGAGGTGATCCATCGGCACGAGCCACGGAAGACCAAATGGGCGGTGGAACTGGTCACACCAGAGTGGGCGTCCTGGTTCACACGTCATCGCCTGATGAGGCCGCTGGGAAACAGCGATGCCAGGCGGTACTAGGCAATTACATGCAACGAGCGAAGGGCCATCCTGAGTTCATCTTTCAAGCGACCAAAGCTCGGAAGTTCACCAAGTCGCGCCAAGTCAACTTGTTCGCCAATGGAGGCTAGGAGGGGTGCGACCCCTTTACGCCGCCGCTGCCCACTTGGCTTCGTAGCTAGAAACGCGCCTTCAAGAATGCGTTTAGGATCCTGCGCACCTTCGATTGCGCGTGCTCCAACGGGCAGTCCGAGTTGTTGATCGTCCAAGTTCGTGTTGAGGACTGTTCGCAACGCTGCACTGTCATGTAACGCCCAAGCCTCCGTTTCCCTAACTGGGATAACCGCCACAGCAAAGCCATCCTCGCCAAAGACGGCATGGACTGCATCTATGCCAGGCTGCACCCGATCCGTTCGGGCTACGCCTGGGTCGGCCTCGCCGTCCCCATGGACAAACAGTACCTGCCACGCTCCCCGGTGTCGCTGTGCAGCAGCCAAGATTCGGGCATCCCTCGGAGCGCCCGCCGTATCTGGCGCATCAGCAAGTGGCACGACATCACTGACATCCACTGGCTCTTGACCTTCAGTCAAGCACAGGTGGTCGCATAGGCGCAACAGTAATGGACGTAGGAAGTAATCATCTGTTCGACCCTCAGAGTAGAGCGCCAGCCCGAGGTATTTCATCGCGCCTCATCCCTCAGCGCGGATCGTCTCTAGCACGCGGCTCACCTCAAGATCAGAGACAAAGCCACTTGGCGCAAAACCGTCGTCGAAAAGGCGCCCCTGGGACTGACTTCGCACAGGCCTCAACCTAGTCCGCCGCCGAGATTCATGCGCAAGAGGATCGCTGACCGTCGAGGTATCCGCAAACAAGACCATACCGTCGATCGGCTGCCGTTCCTGATCCAGCAACGCCGACAGCACAACGGGCGAGTGGCTATTGATCATCAGCTGACATAACGGCTCCGGCTCAAGAACGTCCTGACTTGGCATGGTCACCATTTCGCGAAGTCGCCTTACCAGCGGTTTGATCCGACCAGGGTGTACCCCGTTCTCAGGCTCCTCAAAGCAGATTAGTCCCCGGTGCCTTGGATCGTGCAACAGTGTCAGAAGCGCTAGCACACGCAACGTACCGTCAGACACCACCTTTGACGAGAACGGGAGTCCATCACGCATAGTCAACTCAATGCGGTACTCCTGACTTGCCTTGTGCAAGTCCGCGTCCAATCGCGAAACACCGGGGATCAGATCGTTCAAGTCGCTGACGATGTCGTTCAATACACCCATTGGTCGCTGCTCGGATGCGCTCTCAGCTTTGAGTTGCGCAAGTACAGCTGCCAGATTGCGGCCGTCAGCTTCAAGAAGGTCATTGGACGTTGCTGGTGATGGTCGACGCAATAACGCCGGGTCAAGCTGCAATAGTCGCCAGTGCTTCATCTCCTCGCGCAACGCGAAAAGGTGAGCAAACTCGGCATTCGAAATGCTCGAGAGCACACTTGCCTCTGCTGCACTCGCCGGTCGGTTTCGCCCCTGGCGGCCATCTTGGTGAATGCTGAACGAGCGCCCCTCAGGCGATTCGTCAGTGGTCAGCAACGGCTTCGTTCGTGCGTATTTCAAGTGAAGCGTGCGGAAGCTCTTTGAGGGACCATTGCTTTCTGCCCACCGATCTTCACGCTTGAGAATCGGATACGCGGCCTCCTCAGCCACTAGTACTTTAGGAATACCTGGCTTCAGCTCCCTCCGTTCCAACGTTATCTCATAGCGCATGCGAGTGTGATTCAATTTGACCTCGCTGCCCCACGGATCGCGCACGACAGGATCCACCAGCACTTCGACAGCCAGCTTGATGCGAGACGCCCGCCCGCTTGCGGTCTGGCGGAACATTTCCAGCGGCTCGCCGCGCATGTTCTTCAGTGCCTCGGCAACGTCAGTGGACGCAAGATTGGCTACTAGCTGAATCGCGTCAAACAGATTGCTCTTGCCAGCCGCATTGTTGCCAACCACCAGAGTGAACGGCAGAAAGTCAATTGCAAGTCCCTCAAAGGACTTGAAGCCGTCGATTTCGATGCGGGTCAGCATGTTGAAGTCATTGAGTTAGTGGTAGCTCCGACGCATGGTCCCGATTCACATCACCCCACAGCGCACCCCGCGCAAAACCCTTGTTTGGTAGGCCGCCGGGGGCTCGAACCCCGGACCAAAGGATTATGAGTCCTCTGCTCTAACCGACTGAGCTAGCGGCCCGAAGGGGGCGATTGTAGGCAGGGGAGCGGGCCGCCCTGGCGCCGCTCAGCGCGGCGCCGACAAGGCGTTGCTGACCAGCTTGGAGGTGATGTCGACGATCTGGATCATGCGGTCGTAGGCCATGCGGGTGGGGCCGATGACGCCCAGGGTGCCGACGATGCGGCCGTCCACCTCATACGGGGCGGAGACGACCGAGAGTTCCTCGAAGGGGACGATGCGGCTTTCGCCGCCGATGAAGATGCGCACGCCTTCGGCGCGGCTGGAGGTGTCGAGCAGGCGCATCAGCTGGGTCTTCTGCTCGAAGAGGTCGAACATCTTGCGGATGCTGCCCATGTCGTTGCCGAAGTCCTGCACGCCCAGCAGGTTGCGCTCGCCGCTGACCACCACCTGCTCCTGCGAGTCGGCGATGGCATCGGTGCCGGCCTGCACCGCCGCCTGCATCAGGGTGGCGATCTCGCCGCGCAGCTGGTCGATCTCGCCCTTCAGGCGGGCGCGCACCTCGTCGATGGCCAGGCCGGCGTAGTGGGCGTTGAGGTAGTTGGTGGCTTCCACCAGCTCGCTCTGGGTGTGGTCGTGGGCGGTGAAGATGACGCGGTTCTGCACGTCGCCGTCGGGCGCCACCATGATGACCAGCACGCGCTTTTCGCCCAGGCGCAGGAACTCGATGTGGTGGAAGACGCTGCTCTTCTTGGGTGCGGTCACCACGCCCACGAAGCTGGAGAGGCTGGACAGCAGGTGCGCCGCCTGGGCGATCACGCGCTGGGGCTGGTCGGGGTGCAGCTGCTCGCGGGCGGCGGCCATGTCGGCCGGCGGGTGGTCCAGCTGCAAGGGCTGCACCGTCAGCATGGTGTCGACGAACAGCCGGTAGCCGCGGGCGGTGGGCACGCGGCCGGCGGAGGTGTGGGGGCTGACGATCAGGCCCATGTCCTCCAGGTCGGCCATCACGTTGCGGATGGTGGCCGGCGAGAGCTCCAGCCCCGAGGCCTTGGACAGCGTGCGCGAGCCCACCGGCTGGCCGTCCGCGATGTAGCGTTCAACCAGGGTTTTCAGCAGGGAACGGGCGCGCTCGTCGAGCATGCTTTTCATTGTACGGACATGCCCGCGCAGCCCCTGGGGCGCCAGGGGCCCTGTGGTGTAATTCCCCACACCATGACCGTGCGCTTTCGCCATGCCGCGCTGATCGGCAAGTACCAGGCCCAGGGCATCCGGCCGATGCTGGAGCGCATTGCCGAGTTCCTGTCGCGCCGCGGGCTGGAGGTCTCGGTCGACCGCGACACCGCCTTCAACACCAGCTGGAACGACTACGGCGCGCTCACCCCCGAGCAGATCGGCGCCGCCTGTGACCTGGCGGTGGTGGTGGGCGGCGACGGCACGATGCTGGGCATCGCCCGCGAGCTGGCGGCCTACAACCTGCCGCTGGTGGGCATCAACCAGGGCCGGCTGGGCTTCATCACCGATGTGCGCGCCACCGACTGGGAAGAGGCCCTGGGCCCCATCGTGGAGGGCGACTACGAGGAAGAACGCCGCTCGATGATCGAGGGCGGCATCTGGCGCGACGAGGAGCAGATCTTCCAGGGCCTGGCCCTGAACGACGTGGTGGTCGGCCGCGGCGCCTTTGCCAGCATGGTGGAGCTGCGGGTGGACATCGGCGGCGAATTTGTCGCCAACATGCGCGCCGATGGCCTGATCCTGGCCTCGCCCACCGGCTCCACTGCCTATGCGCTGTCGGCCGGCGGGCCGATCATCCACCCGGCGATCGGCGGCTGGCTGCTGGTGCCGATCGCCTCGCACACGCTGTCGAACCGGCCGATCGTGCTGCCGGACTCGCAAGAGGTGGAGATCACCATCGTCAACGGCCGCGACACCAGCGCCAGCTTCGACACCCAGCGCCTGGCCAGCCTGCTGCACGGCGACCAGGTGCGGGTCCGGCGCTCGGCGCAGTCGGTGCGCTTCCTGCACCCGCGCGGCTGGAGCTACTACGCCACGCTGCGGCGCAAGCTGCGCTGGTATGAAGGGGTGGTGTAGCCACCCCGCCCAGAGGGCCACATGCTCAAGCATCTGACACTCAAGGACTTTGTCATCGTCGACGCGCTGGACCTGGATTTCGGCGCGGGCTTCGGCGTGCTCACCGGCGAAACCGGTGCCGGCAAGTCGATCCTGGTCGACGCGCTGCAGCTGGCGCTGGGCGCCCGCGCCGAGGCGCTGGTGGTGCGCGAAGGCGCACCGCGCGCCGAGATCACGGCCACCTTTGACTGCCCGGCGTCACTGACCGGCTGGCTGGAAGACGCCGGCTTTGAAGGCGGCGATGAGCTGCTGCTGCGCCGCATCGTGGATGCGCAGGGCAAGAGCCGCGCCTTTGTCAACGGCAGCCCGGCCACCGTGGCCCAGCTGCGCGAGGCGGCCGACCACCTGGTGGACATCCACGGCCAGCACGCCTGGCAGGGCCTGACCCGGCCGGCCGCGGTAGAA
>JAFLDI010000195.1 GCA_017302485.1 Burkholderiales bacterium
CAATCTGGCTGTGGATCAGCCGCGAGATCTGCGCCACCGACACCCCCAGCAGCGCCGGCGCCATCTGCGACAGCACGCGGCGCACGCCCGGGTGCTGCCAGGCCTGCTTGATGCGTGCCGGCGCCAGGCCGATGCGCGGCAGGCAGCCGATGCGGGCCAGCGCCGGCACCTGCACCGCCAGTTGCAGCACGCCGCCCAGCACCACGCCCACCGACAGCGCGTGGATGCTTCGGATGCCATGACCCTCCAGCAGCGGCGCCAACCCCCAGGCGCAGCCGATCACCGACAGGTTCAGCAGCACCGGCGTGGCCGCCGGCACCACGAAGCGCTTCCAGGTGTTGAGGATGCCCGCCGCCAGCGCCACCATCGACATGAACCCGATGTAGGGGAACATCCAGCGCGTCAACAGCACCGCCAGATCCAGCTCCTCCAGGCCGGCGCCGAACAGCCACACGATCACCGGTGCGCCGGCCACGCCGACCACGCAGGTCAGCAGCAGCGCCCAGGCCAGCACGGTGGCGACCGCGTCGATCAGTCGGTGCGTGGCCTCGTCGCCCTCGGTCTCGCGGCTGGCCGCCAGGATGGGCACGAAGGCCGCGGAGAAGGCCCCTTCGGCGAACAGCCGGCGCAGCAGGTTGGGAATGCGAAACGCGATGTTGAAGGCATCGGTCATCGCACTGGCGCCAAAGGCGTGCGCCACCAGTTGCTCGCGCACCAGGCCGGTGACGCGCGACAACAGGGTCCAGAGGGAGACGGTGGTGGCCGCCTTGAGCAGGTTCATTCGGTGGGCCGCCCGCTCACGCGGCAGCCATGCCAGGGCACAGCCGAAGGATTATAGGGACCGGTCACCAGGGCGCCTTGCCACGTTCTCAAGGAAAATGCTATACTCGACAGTCTTTATCCACCTGGACCCAGCTTCAAACAATGGCCACCTCGTCTAAAGCCAAGAAGAAGACCGTTCGTCTCGCGTCGGGCCGCAAGCGCGCCCGCCAGGACGTCAAGCTGAACGCCGCGAACACCTCGCTGCGTTCGAAGTTCCGGACCTCGATCAAGAACGTGCTCAAGGCCGTCGCCGCTGGCGACAAGAGCCAGGCCACCGATCTGTTCAAGAGCGCCCAGAGCGTGATCGACTCGATCGCCGACAAGGGCATCTTCCACAAGAACAAGGCTGCTCGCCACAAGAGCCGCCTGTCGGCCAAGATCAAGGCCCTCGCTGCCTGACAGCATCCTCCAGGTGGACGGAAAAAGCCCTGCATTGCAGGGCTTTTTTCATGGCCGCGCCAGGCTCACCGGGCGGGCGGATCGGGCAGCAGGCAGGCCTCGGAGACCTGCAGGTGGTTGTCCTTGGCAAAGTTCATCACGAAGTCCCAGGCCATGGGCTCGAGGTCGCGCAGCGCCTCGTTGACGATCACGCACTTCACGCCATTGATCACCCGCGGCACGCAATAGGGCGAGTAGCCGATGAAGGCGCCAATGCCGCCGGCGCCGCCACCTGGGCGGAAACACGACATCGCACCCGCCAGGCGCTCGGCCCAGTCGCTCGGACGGAAGGTCCGGCCTTCCAGCGTGACGCCTTGGATGAAGAACTCGCGGGGCTTGGTGACGGACATGGGCTCTGGATCGGGAGGCAGCGGCGAGCGTACGGGAACAAGCTGGCACGGCGCTGTCGCCAGATGCCTTTTGTTTTCAGAATGCGGTAGAGAAGCACGTATTGTGCCCCGATCGTGTTGCAACGCAGCATGCATGGCCACTCCTGTGCGGTCTTCCGGCCTTGTCGCCCGTTTCAGGTGCGGGCTTTAGAATCAAGCTAGGCCGGTGCGTGAAATGAGGCGCTGCCGGCCTTTCTATTTGTGCCCCACATATCGACTGGAGTCCCCCGGAAATGACCGCCTCGATGCCCCACGTGATGAACACCTATGGCCGGCTGCCGATCGCGCTGTCGCATGGCCGAGGCTGCCGCGTCTGGGACACCGAGGGCCGACGCTACCTGGACGGCCTGGGCGGCATCGCCGTCAACACCCTGGGCCACGCCCATCCCAAGCTGCTGGCCGAGCTGACCGACCAGATGGGCAAGCTCATCCATTGCAGCAACTACTACGAGAATCCGCTGCAGGAGGCGCTGGGCGCCAAGCTGGCCGAACTCTCCGGCCTGTCGGCCGCCTTCTTCTGCTCGACCGGCCTGGAAGCCAATGAGGCCGCGCTGAAGATCGCCCGCAAGTTCGGCCATGACCAGGGCATCGAACGCCCCGAGGTGATCGTCTTCGAGAAGGCCTTCCACGGCCGCTCGATCGCCACGCTCAGCGCCACGGGCAACCCCAAGGTGCAGGAAGGATTCGGCCCGCTGGTCGAGGGTTTCATCCGCGTGCCCTTCAATGACATCGACGCGCTGCGCACCCATAGCACTAACCGCAACATCACCGCCGTCTTCCTGGAGACCATCCAGGGTGAAGGCGGCATCACCCCGGCGCGCTGGGACTACCTGCGCGCAGTGCGCGAGCTGTGCACGGCCAACAACTGGCTGCTGATGCTCGACGAGGTGCAGTGCGGCATCGGCCGCACCGGCAAGTGGTTTGCCCACCAGTGGGCCGGCATCCAGCCTGACGTCATGCCGCTGGCCAAGGGCCTGGGCTCGGGTGTGCCGATCGGCGCGGTGGTGGTGGGCCCGAAGGCGTTGAACGTGTTCGGCCCGGGCAACCATGGCACCACCTTCGGCGGCAATCCGCTGTCGATGCGTGCCGGCATCGCCACGCTGAAGATCATGGAAGAGGACGGCGTGATGGCCAATGCGGCCGCGGTCGGCGCCCACCTGAAGGCCGCGCTGCAACGCGAGCTGAGCGGTCTGCCGGGCGTGAAGGACGTGCGTGGCGAAGGCCTGATGCTGGGCATCGAGCTGGAGCGCCCCTGTGGCGTGATCCTCTCCCGCGCCATGGAAGCCGGCCTGCTGCTGTCGGTCACCGCCGACACCGTGGTGCGCCTGGTGCCGCCACTGATCCTGACGCTGGACGAGGCCGACGAGATCGTCCACCTGCTGGTGCCGGTGATCAAGACCTTCCTGGCCGAGCAGAGCGCATGAAACCCGGAGACACGCTGATGAAGCACTACCTGCAGTTCAAGGACTTCCGGGCCGAGGAGTACGCCTATCTGTTCGAGCGCGCCCGCATCATCAAGAGCCGCTTCAAGAACTACGAGAAGTACCAGCCGCTGGCCGACCGCACGCTGGCGATGATCTTCGAGAAGGCCAGCACCCGCACCCGCGTCAGCTTCGAGGCCGGCATGTACCAGATGGGCGGCTCGGTGGTGCACCTGACCACCGGCGACAGCCAGCTCGGCCGGGCCGAGCCGGTGGAGGACAGTGCACGGGTGATCAGCCGCATGGTCGACATCGTGATGATCCGCACCTTCGGGCAGGACAAGCTCAACACCTTCGCCGCGCACAGCCGCGTGCCGGTGATCAACGGCCTGACCAACGAGTTCCACCCCTGCCAGATCCTGGCCGACCTGTTCACCTACCTGGAGCACCGCGCCACGGTGGGCGCCAAGGGCTATGACCTGGGCTGCCTGCGCGGCAAGGTGGTGGCCTGGGTGGGTGACGGCAACAACATGGCCAACACCTGGCTGCAGGCCGCCGAGATCCTGGGCTTCAAGGTGCACGTCAGCACACCGGGCGGCTACGAGGTCGACCCGGCCGTGGCCGGCATCAGCGACCGAGCCTGCTACAAGGTTTTCGACAACCCGCTCGAGGCCTGCCGCGGCGCCCACCTGGTGACCACCGACGTCTGGACCAGCATGGGCTACGAGGCCGAGAACGAGGCCCGCATCAAGGCCTTCGCCGACTGGTGCGTCGACGCCGAGATGATGGCCGTGGCCCAGCCCGACGCCCTGTTCATGCACTGCCTGCCGGCCCACCGCGGCGAGGAGGTCACGGCCGAGGTGATCGACGGGCCGCAGTCGGTGGTGTGGGACGAGGCAGAAAACAGGATGCACGTGCAGAAGGCACTCATGGAGTACCTTCTGCTCGGCCGGATCGGCTGAAGGCCGGGCCGGCGGCCCGCCAGGGCCGGCAGCATGTTTCGGCGCAGGGTCATGTCCGCGCAGCGGACGTGATCCGTAGCCAAAATCGCATGCACGTGCAGAAGGCGCTCATGGAGTACCTTCTGCTCGGCCGGATCGGCTGATCCCTTGACCTGAGGCAAGCTGCCGATCAGCGTCCTGTCAGGCGCCCGGCGCAAGCTCCTTGACAGGAGACAACAAGGGTTCACCACGATGAAACTCGCCCTGATCACTGACCTGCACGCCAACCGAGAGGCCGTGCAGGCGGTGCTGGACCACGCCAAGGCTGCGGGCGCGCAGCGCTACGCCTTCCTCGGTGACTACGTCGGTTACGGCGCGGACCCCGGCTGGGTGATCGACACCGTGCGCGAGTACGTCGCCGCCGGAGCGATCGCTGTCAACGGCAACCACGATGCAGGATGCGTGCAGGAGATTTCACCCAACATGCGTCCCGAGGCGCGCCAGGTGGTGGAGTGGACCCGCGCGCAGCTGACGCCCGAGCAGCTGGCCTTCTTGGCGGACAGGCCGATGTCGCACACCGAGGGCGACATGCTTTTCGTGCACGCCAACGCCTTCGCGCCGGCCGAGTGGGAATACATCCAGGGGCGGATCGAGGCGGTGCGCAGCCTGCACGCCACGACCTGCCATTACACCTTCTGCGGCCACATGCACGAGCCCAAGCTGTTCCACCTGTCGGGCACCGGCAAGGCGGGTGATTTTGTGCCCACGCCCGGCGTGCCCATCCCGGTGCCGCCGCACCGCCAGTGGTTGGTGGTGCCGGGCTCGGCCGGCCAGCCGCGCGATGGCAACCCAGCCGCCTGCTATGCGATGTTCGACATCCGCGAACAGACGCTGAGCTTCCAGCGCGTGCCCTACGACCACGAGACGGCCGCCGCCAAGATCCGCGCCGCCGGCCTGCCCGACCGACTTGCCGACCGCCTGGCCCATGGACAGTAGCAGCAGCTTCAGCGGCGGCCGGGGTCCGGCCGCCGATGCCGGGCAGCGCGTGCTGCAGGCCGGCGAGATCATCGACGGTTTCCGACTTGAGGAGCGACTCCACCAGGGCGGCATGGCCACGCTGTGGCGCGTGCAGCGGGTCGATGCGCAGGGACATCCGGTGGCCGAGCATCCAGCACCGCTGCCCCTGATCATGAAGGTGCCGCGCATCAAGGGCGGCGAGGACCCGGCCACTATCGTCGGTTTCGAGGTCGAGCGCATGATCATGCCGATGCTCTCGGGCCCGCATGTGCCGAAGTTCGTCGCCAAGGGCGACTTCACACGCCAGCCCCACATCGTGATGGAGCACATCCCGGGCGAGACGCTGCGCCCGCGCCTGGACCACGCCCCGCTGGCGCTGGACGAGGTGGTCGAGATCGGCTCGCGGGTGGCCCAGGCCCTGCACGAACTGCACCGGCAGAACGTGGTGCACCTGGACATCAAGCCCAGCAACATCCTGTTCCGCCCGGATGGCACCGCGGTGCTGGTCGACTTCGGCCTGTCGCGCCACGACCACCTGCCTGACCTGCTCGACGAGGAGTTCACACTGCCCATGGGCACCGGGCCCTACATGTCGCCCGAGCAGGTGCAGTTCGTGCGCAACGATCCTCGCAGCGACATCTTCGCGCTGGGCGTGATGCTCTACCACTTCACCACCGGCGAGCGCCCCTTCGGCGCGCCCACCTCGGTGGGCGGGCTGCGTAAACGCCTCTATATCGACCCGGTGCCTCCGCGTGCGCTGCGCAGCGACTGCCCGCCCTGGCTGCAGGAGCTGATCCTCAAGTGCCTGGAGGTCAAGCCCGAGAACCGCTACCAGAGCGCCGCCCAGCTGTCGCTGGACCTGCAGAACCCCACGCAGATCGCGCTCACGCGCCGCGCCGAGCGGCTGCAGCAGTCCAGCGCCTTCAAACGGCTCAAGCGCTGGTTCTTCGCGCTGGGCAGCGAGCCCGACAACCGAGCGGTCAGCGCCGCCGAGCTGTTCAAGAAGAGCCCGATCATCATGGCGGCGGTGGACATCGACTCGGCCTCGTCCCAGTTGCTCGAGCAGTTGCGAGAGACCGTGCGCCGCATCGTGCTGACCGAGCCCGGCGCCCGCCTGGCCTGCGTCAGCGTGATGAAGACGGCGCGCATCGGCATGGACGAACTGGTCGACGCCGAGGGCCGCAGTGTGCACGTCAAGCAACTGGTCAACCTCAAGCATTGGGCGCGGCCGATCAGCAAGTCGCTCAACCTCGACGACGGCCGGCTGACCTTTCATGTGCTGGAGGCGCCGGACCCGGCCGCCGCCATCATCGACTTCGCCAAGCGCAACCATGTCGACCACATCGTCATGGGCGCGCGCGGCCAGTCGGCGTTGCGGCGCTACCTGGGCAGCGTGTCCTCGCAGGTGGTGGCCGAGTCCGACTGCACCGTCACCGTGGTGCGCGCCGAGACGCCGGACGACGATTACGTGCCCTTCTGATGACCGAGGTCGACAACCCCTGCACGCGCTGCGGCGCCTGTTGCGCGGCCTTCCGGGTGGATTTCGCGGTGGAGGAACTGGACAGCCGCTTCGGCCGGGTGCCCGAGGGCCTGACGGTCGAGGTCACCGACAGCACCTGCCGCATGCGCGGCACCGACCACGCCCAGCCACGCTGCGCGGCCCTGACGGGCACGGTCGGCGTGCGTGCGCATTGCGGCATCTACGAGTGGCGCCCCTC
>JAFLDI010000196.1 GCA_017302485.1 Burkholderiales bacterium
GCTGGGCGAGGCCAGCCAGGTCAGCCAGCCCAGCGCCGCGCCCGACGCATGCAGCCAGCGCAGGGGCCAGCGGGACATCCAGCGCAGCAGCGCCATTCCGATCGTTGGTAAAATGCCGGGCATCGCCGAGTTAACAGGACAACTTGCGGGGCGATGCGGGGCTGTTCAGCAGACCACGCCGGTGAGGTTCGAAACAGAATCGCACTGAAAAATGCCGCTAAAGCGTTCGCCGCTCACCCAGGTTGCCGAGCCGGTCGAAGCTTCGATGGACCGCGCAACCGTTTCTCTAGTGAGCACCATGGCGAACGATTATCTCTTCACCTCCGAGTCGGTCTCGGAAGGCCATCCCGACAAGGTCGCCGACCAGATCTCCGACGCCATCCTGGACGCCATCTTCGCCCAGGACCCGCGCAGCCGTGTCGCCGCCGAGACCCTGACCAACACCGGTCTGGTCGTGCTGGCCGGCGAGATCACCACCAACGCCCACGTCGACTACATCCAGGTCGCGCGCGACACCATCAAGCGCATCGGCTACGACAACACCGAGTACGGCATCGACTACAAGGGCTGCGCGGTGCTGGTGGCCTACGACAAGCAGAGCAACGACATCGCCCAGGGCGTGGACCATGCCAGCGACGACCACCTGAACACCGGTGCCGGCGACCAGGGCCTGATGTTCGGCTACGCCTGCGACGAGACGCCCGAGCTGATGCCCGCGCCGATCTACTACGCGCACCGGCTGGTTGAGCGCCAGGCGCAGCTGCGCAAGGATGGCCGCCTGCCTTTCCTGCGGCCGGACGCCAAGAGCCAGGTGACGATGCGCTACGTCGACGGCAAGCCGCACAGCATCGACACGGTCGTGCTGTCGACCCAGCACAGCCCCGACCAGAGCGAGACGTCCACGAAGATGAAGGCCAGCTTCACCGAAGCGGTGATCGAGGAGATCATCAAGCCGGTGCTGCCCAAGGAATGGCTGCAGGACACGCGCTACCTGATCAACCCGACCGGCCGCTTCGTCATCGGCGGCCCGCAGGGCGACTGCGGCCTGACCGGCCGCAAGATCATCGTCGACACCTACGGCGGCGCCTGCCCGCACGGCGGCGGCGCCTTCTCGGGCAAGGACCCGACCAAGGTCGACCGCTCGGCCGCCTACGCCGCCCGCTATGTGGCCAAGAACATCGTCGCCGCCGGCCTGGCCCGCCAGTGCCAGATCCAGGTGGCCTACGCGATCGGCGTGGCCAAACCGATGAACATCACCGTCTACACCGAAGGCACCGGCGTCATCCCCGACGCCCAGATCGCCCAGTTGGTGGAAGCCCACTTCGACCTGCGCCCCAAGGGCATCATCCAGATGCTCGACCTGCTGCGCCCTATCTACGCCAAGACCGCCGCCTACGGCCACTTCGGTCGCGAGGAGCCCGAGTTCACCTGGGAGCGTACAGACAAGGCTGCGGCCCTGCGGGTCGCAGCGGGCCTGTAAGGCCCCCGGGCGCGCAGCGCGCGGCTTGGCTGTGCGCGGGCGACGCTCATGTCGCGCAGCGATGCGAGCCCAGAATCAGCGCCCTGCCCTGATGCCTCGACAGGCGGCCGGCTGGCGCCTGGTCCCGATGGCCGTCAACGCGTCCACCTGTGCACACAGGCGCTGGCGCGACACGGCCGGCCGCTGGGCGGTCGGCACGACACGCGCGCCCTGGACCGGCGCCAGCAGGAAGGCCTTGATGGCGCCGGAAGCGTCCATCGCGTTGGCCACGATCTGGCCCTGCGGGTTGATGTCCACCGCCTCATAGAGCGTCCAGCCCGCCGGGACATCGCTCAGTGCGTTGAGGTCGTGGACACGCCGGCGAGACGTCCACAGCGCGGCACGGTAATCGGCATCGCCAGGCGAGGTCGACCAGCCCACGATCCAGTCCTGCTGGTTCACGCCCAGGGCGCCGGACCAGGATCCCCCCAGCGCCGGCAAGGGCTGCGTGCGTCCGCTGCGCAGGTGATGGACAAAGGCCTGTGAGCCCGAGCCGGCTGCCACATCGCTGCTGCCGACCACCAGGGATCCGCTGATGTCGCGGGCCTCGCTGGACAGCCCGCCAGCAAAGGGAGCGATCCACTGCAGCGACGTCAGGCCCGGGCCCGCGGCAAAGGCGCGCCAGGCGCTGGTGTCCTGAAGCGGATCGTAGGCCCACAGCGTCCCTGCCACCGCACCCGAGTGGTTGATGGCGTTCACACTGCCCTGGCCCAGATCGATCTCCGAGCCGCCGAGGAAGACCTTGGCATTGGGCGGCGCCTCGGTGGCGAAACCCACCGCCACGCCGCTGACGTTGGCATCCATCACGATGGGTGGCAAGGAATGGGGCGGGCCGACCTCGATGGTCGTGCCGCTGCGCAGGTCGAACAGGCCCGGCCGCTGGCGCCCATCGCCGTTGTCGACCAGCACGCCCACCTTGCCATCGCCCGATGGCCGGCTGCCGCTGCCCAACGGCACCGGTACCAGCATCCCGTCGACCCAGGCGCCGACAAGGCCGCCCAGGTCATCGGCGGCCAGCGAGACATCGCCCAGCCGATTGAGCCCATAGGCCTGGCTGTTGCCACTGGACAGAGCCGTCGCGTGGTACCGAGGCGGTGCCGCCTGCGCGACAGCACCGGTCATGACCAGCACCACCAGCGCAGCGCGGCGCCAGAGCGGATTGCATTGCGCCACAGCAGTCATGGGCCCCTCCGTCAGACAACACGGCAGCGTTCAGCATGGCGCGCCCGGCCCGCCCACGCCATACCGTGTTCGTGGGGTCGGCGCGGCCTGCACCAGCCGCGTGACACGCTGTCGCACGCTGACCCGGCGGTGTGTCGCGCCTCAGGGGGTCCGGCAGACCCCGGCAGCGCGTCATCCGCCCATGACATGATCTGCATCAAGCTCGCCCGGTGTCCAGCCGCTCCGGCGGCCGATGGGCACCGGATTTGCAACCCATGGCCGGCGCGCGCCGCTGGTTGGCGTTGCCCAGATCTGGAGATGACATGCCCGTGTTCCCGTTTCGTCCCCGTGTCGCCCGTGCGCTGGGCGCCGCTCTGCTGGGACTGGCCTCAGCCGCCGCCTGTGGTCAGGACATGAGCGGCGGAACCGACACCGCCCGCCGGGCCCTGCACGTCTGCGCGGCCTGCCATGGCGAGGGCGGCCGCAGCGCCAGTGCCGCCTACCCGTCGCTGGCGGGCCAACCGGCGCAGTACACCATTCGCCAGCTGAAGGACTTCCGCTCGCAGCAGCGCGCCGAGGCCGACAACAAGGCCTACATGTGGGGCGTGTCGGCGCTGCTCGATGACGACACCATCCAGGCCCTGGCCGACTACTACGCGGTGCAGGCCCCGCCGCCGGGCCGCACGCGCGGACCGGACCGCCTGCTCAAGGAGGGTCGGCGGCTGTTCGAGGATGGCGTGCCTTCCTCCGGTATTCGCGCCTGCGCCGGCTGCCACGGCGACCGTGGCGAGGGCGCGGCGGGTTTCCCGCGGCTGGCGGGGCAGCATGCCGACTACCTGGAACGCCAGCTCCGAGGCTTCAGCACCCGGCTGCGTCCGCACGGCGTGCTGATGCGCGCCGAGACCGCCGGCATGACCGCCCAGCAGATGAAGGCCGTGGCCGCCTACCTGCAGTCGCTCTGAGGCAGGACAGAGCCCGCGCCTCGCGGCGTGGGTCGCCGGGGAGTTGGCGTCGCCTGATCGCTTTTCGGGCCTTCACTGCGGCGCGATGTGGTCGATATACCGGAACCCGTACTCCACTGTGCGGTTGCCCGTACCTTGACCGCGTCCCACCTGTCCCCGCCACCCGCCCACGCCGCCCGCCCGTTGCCGAGCCTGGGCCGGGCTTCGCGCGTCTTCTTCGGCCTGGTCACGGTCGCGCTGCTGGTCCACGGCCTGTTCCTGCTGGTGATCATGCGGGCCTACGATGCCGCCAGCGAGGCCACGGCGCGTCGCGATGACGCCATGCACCTGGTGGACGAACTGCACCACGAGACCAACCGCCTGTCGGCGCTGGTGCGCAGCTACGTCGACACCGCCCATCCGCGCTACCTGCGCTACTACTACGACATCCTGGCCATCCGCCAGGGCGAAAAGCCGGCGCCGGACGACGCGCACGGTCTGTACTGGGAGCAGGTGGTCTCGGGCCAGCGAGAGCACCGCCTGGCGCAGGGTCAGGGGGTGTCCCTGCTGGAGCGTCTGCGCCGGCTGCAGGCCGATGCGGCCGAGCAGCAGGCCCTCAAGGACATCGTGGCCGCCACCGAGGCCCTCGGACGGCTCGAACAGGTGGCCTTTGCCGCCACCCAGGGGCTGTACGACCCGGCGCGCCGCGAGTTCGTCTCCGACGGCCAGGCCGACACCCCCTTTGCGCGCACCGTGGTGCACTCGCACGAGTATGAGCTGGCCCACGCCCGCCTGGTCGAGCAGGTGGCCCGGTTGGAGCAGTTGACCGACGCCCGCACCAGCGGCGCGGTGGAGGCGGCTTCGACGCGACTGCGGCAGCTGATCGTCGCGGCGCTGGTGGTGGACCTGCTGGTGCTGGTGGCCATGTTCCGGGCCTGGCGTGGCATCCAGCGCGGTCTGCTGGACCCGGTGGCCCAACTCGCCTACACCGCCGAGCGCCTGGCCGGCGGCGACTACGCGGCCCGGGTCGCCGGCGCCACCGACCACCTGCGCGAGGTGGCTGCCCTGTCCGCCACGTTGGACCTGATGGCCGACAGCATCGAGCGCGACCTCGCTGCCCGGGCCCGGCACCAGCGCGAGCTGGAGGAGGCCCGGCAGCAGGCCGAGTCGGCCACCCAGGCCAAGAGCATGTTCCTGGCCAACATGAGCCACGAGATCCGCACGCCGATGAACGCCATCATCGGCATGACCCACCTGGCGCTGGGCACCTCGCTGGATGCCCAGCAGCGCGACTACCTGGACAAGGCCCACGGTGCCGCCACGATGCTGCTGGGCGTGCTCAATGACATCCTCGACTTTTCCAAGATCGAGGCCGGCAAACTGACGCTGGAGTCGGTGCCCTGTCGCCTGGAGGATGTGGCCGCGCAGGCCCTGCTGATGGTGCGCGAGCGTGCGCAGGCCAAGGGCATCGAGCTGCTGTGCGATCTGCGCCATCCGGCCCTGCTGGGCAGCGCCGGGGCGATCTGGGGCGACCCGCTGCGCCTGGGCCAGGTGCTGGTCAATCTGCTGACCAATGCGGTCAAGTTCACCGAGCGCGGCCATGTCCGGCTGGCGCTGGACCTGGCAGGCAGCGAGGCCCCGCAGCCAGGCGAGCGTGCGCAGTTGCGCCTGTCGGTGGAAGACAGTGGCGTGGGCATGACCGCCGAGCAGTGTGCCCGCCTGTTCCAGGAGTTCACGCAGGCCGACGGCTCGACCACCCGCCGCTACGGGGGCACCGGCCTGGGTCTGTCGATCTCGCGCCGTCTGGTTGAGCTGATGGGCGGCCGCATCGATGTCGACAGCGTGCCCGGCCAGGGCTCGACCTTCCGCATTGAACTGCCGGTGCGCCTGGCCTCGGCACCGGCACCGATCGACGAGGCCACGCTGGCCCGCCAGCGCGTGCTGGTGGTCGACGACCAGGAGGCCACCCGGCACAGTGTGATGCAGCAACTGGCCGCGCTGGGCGTGGGCCAGACCGGCGAGGGCCTGTTGGAGGCGGTGGTCAATGGCCAGCAGGCGCTGCAGCGCTGCCAGGAGGCCGCGCGCATCGGCCAGGGCTTCGACCTGATGCTGCTGGACTGGGTGATGCCAGACCTGCGCGGCGGCGACGTGATCGAGCGGCTGCGCGCGCTGGGCCCCGGGGCGCCGCGGGTGGTGGTGATGTCGGCCTATGGCAGCGACGCGCTGCGCCGCGAGGCCGCCGCCGCCGGCGCCCTGTTCTTCATCGACAAGCCGGTCTTGCCCAGTGCGCTCAGACGCCTGCTGCAAGCCGAGTCACCCGCCCCGCCGCCTGCGCCGGGCATGCTGCTGCCGCTGGCGGGGCTGCGCGCGCTGCTGGTGGAGGACAACCCGGTCAACCGGCAGCTCGCCACCGAGCTGCTGCAGCGCGCCGGTGCGCGCATCGTGCTGGCCGAGGATGGCCAGCAGGCCCTGGACCGACTGGCCCGCGACGGTGCCGACGCCTTCGATGTGGTGCTGATGGACCTGCAGATGCCGGTGATGGACGGCTACGAGGCCACACGCCGCATCCTGGCGCATCCGCAATGGCGGCGGCTGCCGGTGCTGGCGATGACCGCGCATGCCCTGGTCGAGGAGCGCGAGCGCTGCCTGGCCCTCGGCATGGTCGGCCACATCCCCAAGCCGATCGATCCGCCGGCCATGCTGCGCGAGCTGGCCCGCCACCTGCCGGCCCGGTCCGCGCCACGACTGTCGGACGCAGCGAGCGTGGCGGTCGAAGAACCCGGCCTGCCGTGGCCGCAGTGGCCAGGCATCGACCTGCGCACGGCACTGGCACGCTGCGGTGGCGAGACCCTGCTGCGCAACGGTCTGGCGCACTTCGTCGAGCACCTCGGCGCCCGCCAGGCCAGCCTGTCGGCGCAGGCCCGGGCGGGCATCGGCCCGGCGCTGGCCCGCGAGGCCCATACCCTGAAGGGACTGGCGCGGCAGCTGGGCATGGGCGCGCTGGCCGATGCCGCGCAGGCCCTGGAGCAGGCACTGCAATCCGGCGACGGGGTGGAGCCGGCGGCCCACCGGG
>JAFLDI010000197.1 GCA_017302485.1 Burkholderiales bacterium
GCATGGCGCACGAGCAGCCGATCCCGGTCGACGCCCTGGTGCAGCGTGCCCGCAGCGGTGCGCAGCAGGGCCTGCTGGCCTCACCGGCTCAGGTGGCGGCGGGACGCATCTACCTGTTTGGCGGCACGCGTGATGAGACCGTGCGCCCGGGCGTGATGGACGACCTGCGCACCTTCTACCGCGCCTTCGTGCCGGCTGAGCGCCTGCGCGAGCGGCGTGACGTGCCGGCCGGCCACAGTTTCGTCACCGAGGATTTCGGCCCGACCTGCGCGGCCGAATCGGCCAACTTCATGAACGACTGCGATGTTGACCTGGCCGGTGAACTGCTGGGCCATCTGGTCGGCAGCGGCCAGGCCCGGCCACCGCGGCCCCGGGTGGACGGCACACCGGCCGCCCAGGCCTTCGACCAGCGCGCCTTCGTCACCGGCCACGGCCTGGCCGCCGAGGGCCGCGTCTTCATCCCGGCCGACTGCAGCCGCGAGAAGCCGTGCGGCCTGCATGTGGCACTGCACGGCTGCCGGCAGTCGCTGGGCGCGATCGGCAGCGACTTCGTCGACCACGCCGGCTTCAACCGCTGGGCCGCCAGCAACCGGCTGGTGGTGCTGTACCCGCAGACCGAGGCCTCGTCGCCCGGCAACCCGCGTGGCTGCTGGGACTGGTGGGGCCACGACGACGCCCGCTACGCCACCCGCCGCGGACCGCAGGTGCGTGCGGTGATGGCCATGGTGCGCCGCCTGCAAGGTGCACCGGCCGAGGCGCCGGTGGCCGCCTGCACCACCGCCAGCAACTGGACCCACTACTGGGCCGACCGCGCCACCACCGATGGCTTCGGCGGCCTGCGCGCCGCGGGCAGCGGTGAGCACCTGGGCTGGTGGTGGCAGACCAGCACGCTGCGCGAATGGCCGGCCGGCCAGTACCGCCGGGGGAGTTGCGACTGATGCTCGAAACCCGCGGCCTCACGATCCGCTTTGGCGGCCACGTGGCGGTGGACCACGTCAGCTGCGCCTTCGCACCGGGCACGCTGACCGCGATCGTCGGTCCCAACGGGGCCGGCAAGACCACCTACTTCAACCTGATCAGCGGCCAACTGCCGGCCAGCGCCGGCCAGGTGCTGCTCGACGACATGGACATCAGCGGCCTGTCGGCGCCGCAGCGCACGCGTCGCGGCATCGGCCGCGCCTTCCAGCTGACGCAGCTGTTCCCCAGCCTGAGCGTGCAGGAGAACGTGCGCCTGGCGGTGCAGGCCCGCCATGGCGGTGGCCTGAACCTGTGGCAGGTCTGGCGCGACCGGCGCGACTGGCTGGAGGAAACCCGCGAGTTGCTGGCGGCGGTGCGTCTGTTCGATCGGCGCGACGCCCTGGCCGCCAGCCTGCCGCATGGCGACCAGCGCAAGCTGGAGGTGGCGCTGCTGATGGCGCTGGACCCGCGCGTCTACATGTTCGACGAGCCCACCGCCGGCATGAGCCTGGACGAGGCGCCGGTGGTGCTCGACCTGATTCGTGCGCTGAAGGCGCGGCGCGACCGCGTGATCCTGCTGGTCGAGCACAAGATGGACGTGGTGCGTGAGCTGGCCGACCGCATCGTCGTGCTGCACCAGGGCGCGCTGGTGGCCGACGGCGAGCCGGCGGCGGTGATCGCCTCGGACGTGGTGCAGCAGGCCTACCTTGGCACGGCGCCGGCGGGAGCGACCGCATGACAGCCTTGCTGACGCTCGACGGCGTGCACACCCACATCGGCGCGTACCACATCCTGCACGGTGTGGACCTGGCGGTGCCCGAGGGCGAGGTGACGATGCTGCTGGGCCGCAACGGCGCCGGCAAGACCACCACGCTGCGCACCATCATGGGCCTGTGGGCGGCCAGCGCCGGCAGCGTGCGCTTTCGCGGGCAGGCCATCGGTGGCCCAGGCGCGGCCTGCGCCACGCCCGACATCGCCCGCGCCGGGATCGCCTACGTGCCCGAGAGCATGGGCATCTTCAGCGACCTGACGGTGCGCGAGAACCTGCTGCTGGCGGCCCGCGCGGCGCGCCGCGAGGCCGAACTCGACCGTGCCCGGCTCGACTGGATCTTCGGTTTCTTCCCGGCACTGCACAAGTTCTGGCTCTACCCGGCGGGCAAGCTCAGTGGCGGGCAGAAGCAGATGCTGTCGGTGGCCCGCGCCATCATCGAGCCGCGCGCGCTGCTGCTGATCGACGAGCCCAGCAAGGGTCTGGCGCCGGCGATCGTGCAGAACCTGGTGCAGTGCCTGGCCGAGTTGAAGCGCGAGCGCACCACCATCCTGCTGGTCGAGCAGAACGTGATGATGGCGCGCGCACTGGGCGACCACGTGGCGGTGATGGACGACGGCCGCGTGGTCCACACCGGCCGCATGGCCGAACTGGCCGCCGATGCCGGGTTGCAGCAACGCCTGCTGGGCCTGTCGCTGGGAGCACACGCATGAGTGCGGAACTGTCGGCGGGCGCCGCCATCCCGAAGGCCCAGTTCGACGCCCGGCCGCTGTGGCTGCTGCTGGCGGTGATGGCCATCGGCTGGCCGCTGGTGGGCAGCGGCAGCACCTGGCTGACGCTGACCGTGGCCGGGCTGGCGATGGGGCTGATCGTCTTCATCATCGCCTCGGGCCTGACCCTGGTCTTCGGCCTGATGGACGTGCTGAACTTCGGCCACGGCGTGTTCATTGCGGTGGGCGCCTTCGTCGCCACCAGCGTGATGGGCGGCATGGCCGACTGGACCGGATCGGCCTCGCTGGGGGCCAACCTGGTGGCGGTGGGTGCAGCCATGGTGGTGGCCATGGCCGTGGCCGGCGCGATCGGCCTGGCCTTCGAGCGCGTGATCGTGCGGCCGGTCTACGGTCAGCACCTCAAGCAGATCCTGATCACCATGGGCGGCATGATCATCGGCGAGGAGCTGATCAAGGTCATCTGGGGCCCGGCGCAGATTCCGCTGCCGCTGCCTGAAGCCTTGCGCGGCGCCATCCTGCTGGGCGATGCCGCGGTCGAGCGCTACCGCCTGCTGGCGGTGGTGATCGGCCTGGCGGTGTTCGCGTTGCTGGCCTGGGTGCTGGGGCGCACCAAGCTCGGCCTGCTGATCCGCGCCGGCGTGCAGGACCGCGAGATGGTCGAGGCACTGGGCTACCGCGTGCGCCACCTGTTCCTGGGCGTGTTCATCGCCGGCTCCGCCCTGGCCGGTCTGGGCGGCGTGCTGTGGGGCCTGTACCAGCAGAGCGTGGTGCCGCAGATCGGTGCGCAGGTCAACACGCTGATCTTCATCGTCATCATCATCGGCGGCCTGGGCAGCACGCTGGGCAGCTTCGTCGGCGCGCTGCTGGTGGGCCTGGTGGCCAACTACCTGGGCTTCGTCGCCCCCAAGGCGGCGCTGTTCTCCAACATCGCGCTGATGATGGCGGTGCTGCTGTGGCGGCCCCAGGGCCTGTACCCGGTGGGAGGGCGCTGACATGCTGATCGATCGCCTGCTGAGTGCCGACGGCCCGCGCAGCCGCCTGCTGGCACTGCTGCTGGTCGTGGTGCTGCTGGGCCTGGCCCTCGCGCCCTTCCTGTTTCCCGGTGCCAAGGCGCTGGGGGTGGCGGCGAAGATGCTGGTCTTCATCCTCCTGGTGGCCAGCTACGACCTGCTGCTGGGCTACACCGGCATCGTCAGCTTCGCCCACACGATGTTCTTCGGCATCGGTGCCTACGGCGTCGGGATTGCCGCCACCCGCCTGAGCGGCGAGGACGGCACCGGCTTCGGCGCGCTGCTGGTCGGCGTGGCGGGTGCGCTGGGGCTGTCGCTGGTGCTGGGCCTGCTGATCGGCCTGTTCAGCCTGCGCGTCAAGGCCATCTTCTTCGCCATGATCACGCTGGCCGTGGCCGCGGCCTTCCAGGGCCTGGCCTCGCAGCTCAGCGAGATCACCGGCGGCGAGGACGGCCTGAGCTTCTCCGTGCCCGAGGTCCTGACCCCCGCCTTCGAACCCTTCGAGTCTCCGCTGCTGGGCCGGGTGGTCGACGGCCAGGTCATCACCTACTACCTGATCTTCGGCGTGGTGCTGCTGGTCTTCCTGGCGCTGCTGCGGGTGGTCAACTCGCCCTTCGGCCGGGTGCTGCAGGCGATCCGCGAGAACGACTTCCGCGCCGAGGCCATCGGCTACCGCAGCGCGCTGTACCGCACCGGCTCGACCCTGGTCTCGGCACTGACGGCCACGCTGGCCGGGGCCCTGCTGGCACTGTGGCTGCGCTACACCGGCCCGGACACCACGCTGAGTTTCGAGATCATGCTGGACGTGCTGCTGATCGTGGTCATCGGCGGCATGGGCACGATGTACGGCGCGGTGCTGGGCTCGGTGCTCTTCGTCTTCGCGCAGAACTACCTGCAGGAGGGCCTGCGCTGGATGGGCGGCGAGGGCGGCTGGCTGGCGGATGTGCCGGTGCTGGGCGCGCTGGTCGCGCCGGACCGTTGGCTGCTCTGGCTGGGCGTGGGTTTCGTGCTCTGCGTGTACCACTTCCCCACCGGCCTGGTGGGGCGTTTGCGGGCCCGGTCGAACACCGGGCCTTCCCCTGCCGCCCACTGACCCGGTGGATCGGCTCCGATGACCGAGCGTTGACACAACGAGGAGACAGCCGTGAACACACATCGATCGACATGGCGGCCGCTGGCCGCAGGCGCGCTGGTCGCGCTGATGGGACCGGTGCTGGCCCAAGCCGCCGGCGCCAGCTCGCCCAAGCCCAACCGCCTGCCGGGCGCCGTGCGCGGTCCGGTGCTTGAGGCGGTCTATGACGGCATCAGTGACGACCTGCTCACGGCGGGCCTGGGAAAGACCGGCCTGATGGGCACGACTCCGGTCTACGCCAACCCGGCCGCACCCACAGCGGCCGAGCTGCGCCGCAATGCCATCTACGTCAACTATCGCGCGCTGGTCGACTACACCGCCAGTGGCGGCATGGGCGTGTTCTATGGCCCCAACATCGATGTCAACGGGCAGGACACGCTGGGCGAAGGCAAGGTGCCGGGCCGCGAGTACATCGCCTGGTCCGACGACGGCAGCGGACAGCGCAACGTGACGCTGATGGTGCAACTGCCCGACAGCTTCAACCCGGCGGCGCCTTGCATCGTCAGTGCCACCTCGTCGGGCTCGCGCGGCGTCTACGGCGCGATCGCCACTGCCGGTGAGTGGGGCCTCAAGCGTGGCTGCGCGGTGGCCTATTCCGACAAGGGCACGGGCAACGGCCTGCACGACCTGGTCAGCGGTGTCGTCATCGCCCGCGACGGCACCTTGCTCAACGCGGCGACGGCCGGCACCGAGGCGATCTTCCAGGCCCAGATGAGCGAGGAGCAGCGCGCCGCCTTCAATGCCGCCACGCCCAACCGAGTGGCCTACAAGCATGCCCACTCGCAGCTCAATCCCGAAAAGGACTGGGGTCGCCACACGCTGAACGCGATCAAGCTGGCCTTCTGGGTCATCAACGAGCGTTTCGGCGCGCCCGATCCCAAGCGGCCGGGTCAGCACCTGGCGTCGATCACGCCAGAGCAGACCCTGGTCATCGCCTCCAGCGTCTCCAATGGCGGTGGCGCCGCGCTGGCCGCGGCCGAGCAGGACCGTGACGGCCTGATCGACGGCGTGGCCGTCAGCGAGCCCAACGCCACGCCGCGTGCCGCGAACAAGATCCGCATCCGCCAGGGCGATCTGCAGATCGATACCAAGGGCCGGCCGCTGGTCGACTACTTCACCTATGCCGATGTCTACCAGCCCTGCGCGCTGCTGTCCTCGCAGGCTGGCCTGTCGCTCAATGCAGCCTTCTGGCCGGCCAGCTTCACCGCCATTGCCGAGCTGCGCTGCGCAGCGCTGGCTGCCAAGGGCCTGGTGAGCGGCGCCACTGTGGCCGAGCAGGCCGACAGTGCGCTGGCCAAGCTGCTGGCCTACGGCTGGCAGTCGGAGAGCAATTTCCTGCAGCAGTCGCACTTCCGCTTCGCCACCAACTCGATCGCGGTCAACTACGTCAACGCGGCGGGCCGCTTCAGCGTGCTGGACAACGTCTGCGGCTACAGCCTGGCCAACACCGATGCCAACGGCAGCCCGGTGGCCCAGGTGCCGGTGGTGCAGGCCGGGATCTTTGCCAGCGGCAACGGTGTGCCGCCAACCAGTGGCGTGAACATCGTCTACAACCCGTCGGTAGGTGGTGCCAAGCTGGACTTCGTCGCGGTGTCGCCATCGACCGGCCAGTTCGACTTCGCGCTGGATGGAGCGCTGTGCCTGCGCTCGCTGGCCACTGGCGTCGATGCGGTCACCGGCGCACCGCTGACCGGCGACATGCTGGCCCAGTCGCAGCGGGTGCTCGGCGGGATCCGCGAGGTGACGCTGAAGGCCCAGCTGCAAGGCAAGCCGACGCTGATCGTCGCAGGACGCAACGACGCGCTGCTGCCGGTCAACCACACCGCGCGGGCCTATTTCGGCGTCAACCAGGTGATGGACAGCGGCCATGCCGGTACCCGCCTGATCGAGGTGACCAATGCGCAGCACTTCGATGGCTTCATCGCCTTCGGTGCGCTGATGGGTTATGACACCCGCTTCATCCCGCTGCATGTCTACTTCAACCGGGCGATGGACGCGATGTGGGCGCACCTGAAGGACGGCACGCCGCTGCCGCCCAGCCAGGT
>JAFLDI010000198.1 GCA_017302485.1 Burkholderiales bacterium
GGCCTGCTGCTGTCGGCCTCGGGCTGGGCCGCGCCGGCCAAGAACAGCGCCTGGCTGCAGCGGCCTGATCTGCTGGCCGGCCGCCAGCCACGCACCGTCAACATGAGCACCATCGGCGATGCCCTGCTGCACCCCGGCGGCGCTGGTTTCGGCCCGAAGATCGAGGCGCTGGTGGTCTACAACAGCAACCCGGTGGCCGTGGCGCCGGAGTCGGGCAAGGTGGTGGCGGGCTTCCGCCGCGAGGACCTGTTCACCGTGGTGCTGGAGCATTTCCTGACCGACACCGCCGACCATGCCGACTACGTGCTGCCGGCCACCACCCAGCTGGAGCACTGGGACGCTCACACCAGCTACGGCCACACCTGGGGGCTGGTCAACGAGCCGTCGATCCCGCCGCGCGGCCAAGCGCGCTCAAACGCCGAGATCTTTCGCCAGCTGGCGGCCCGCCTGGGCTTCACCGAGCCCTGCTTCCAGGACAGCGACGAGACCCTGGCGCGCGGCGCCTTCAACGACAGCATTGACCACGCCGCGCTGTGGCGCGACGGCTGGACCCGGCTGCCGGTGCCCGAGGCGCCGTTCGCCGACGGCGGTTTCGCCACGCCCAGCGGCAAGGCCCTGGCGGTGCCGCTGCCGGAGGTGGTGCTGAACCATGAGTGCGCCGAGACCGATCCGGCGCTGGCGGCGCGCTACCCGCTGGCGATGATCTCGCCGCCGGCGCGCCACTTCCTCAACTCCACTTTCGTCAACGTCAAGAGCCTGCGCGCGATCGAGGGCGAGCCCTGCCTGGAGATGCACGCCGACGATGCCGCCGCCCGCGGTCTGGCCGACGGCCAGCCGGTGCGCGTCTTCAATGACCGCGGCGAGCACCACTGCGTGCTGCGCGTCAACGGCCGGGCCCGCCCGGGCGTGGTCAACGGCCTGGGGGTGTGGTGGCGCAAGTTCGGCCGCAATGGCACCAACGTCAACGAGCTGACCCACCAGAAGCTCACCGACCTGGGTCAGGCGCCGTCCTTCTACGATTGCCTGGTCGAGGTGGCGGCCCTGTGAGCCGATCTGCATGCGCTGGAGCCGTGCGCTGATGTGGGCGGGTGCGGGCTCGCTGTTGCTGGCCCTGGCCGTGGCCGGCACGCTGTGCCTGAGCAGCGGCTGCACCTCGATTGGCTACCTGGCGCAATCGGCCAGTGGCCACCTGGGCCTGCTGGCCTCGGCGCGTCCGGTGGACCAGGTGCTGGCCGATCCAGCCGCGCCAGCCGCGCTGAAGGAGCGGCTGGCGCTGACGCAGCGCATGCGCGATTACGCGGTGACCGAACTGGGCCTGCCCGACAACCGCAGCTACCGCGCCTATGCAGACATCCACCGTGCCGCGGCGGTGTGGAACGTGGTGGCCGCGCCCGAGCTGTCGCTGCAGCTCAGAACCTGGTGCTTCCCGGTGGTGGGCTGTGTCAGCTACCGCGGCTACTTCGATCAGGCCGTGGCCGAGGCCTTTGCCGCCACGCTGCAGCCTGAGGGATGGGAGACCAGCGTCTACGCGGTGCCGGCCTACTCCACGCTGGGCTTCTCCGACTGGCTGGGCGGCGACCCACTGCTCTCCAGCTTCATCCAGTGGCCCGAAGGCGAGCTGGCCCGCTTGATCTTTCATGAGCTGAGCCACCAGGTGGCCTACGCCGAGGGCGACACCGTGTTCAACGAGAGCTACGCCACCGCGGTGGAGCGCCTGGGTGGCGCGCGCTGGCTGGCGGAGCGCGCCAGCCCCGAGGCGCGTGAGCAGTACCAACGATTCGACCAGCGCCGGCGCGAGCTGCGCGCACTGACCCAGGACACCCGCGAGCGGCTGGAGGCGCTGTACCGCGGCCCGGGCAGCGAGGACGACAAGCGCGCCGGCAAGGCCGCCGAGATGGCCCGGCTGCGCGCCGAGCACGAGCGCCTCAAGCGTGAGCGCTGGGACGGATACAGCGGCTTCGATGCCTACATCGCGCGCAGCAACAATGCCTCACTGGGCGTACAGGCGGCCTACCATGCCTGGGTGCCGGCCTTCGAGGTGCTGTTCGAGCGTGAGGGCCGCAGCTTCACCCGTTTCCATGCGGCCGTGCAGCGCCTGGCCGCCCAACCCAAGACCGAGCGCGATGCCACGCTGCGCGCGCTGCAACCCTGATGGAGACCCCGCCGATGTCCGAGATCCGCATCCGCCGCGAGCACACGCTGGGCCTGAAGAAGGCGCGCCAGATGGTCCTGAAGTTTGCCGAGGATGTCGAAGAGAAGTTCGACATGGAATGCACGCTCTATGAGGGCGAGACCAGCGACACGCTCGAGTTCACCCGCTCCGGCGTGCGGGGCCAGCTCATCGTCACCGGCGAGCACCTTGAGATGCAGGCCAAGCTGGGCCTGTTGCTGGGCGCCTTTGCCGGCAAGATTGAGGCCGAGATCACCAAGAACCTCGACGCTGCGCTGGCCAAGGCCTCTGCCAAGAAGAAGTGAGGCGCGGGGCCGGGTGCGCCGCCCGCCTCACGGGACTTACTTGAGCGACTCGATCAGGTCGATGTACTGCTGCATGGCCTCGTCGGCCGAGGTGCCCTTCAGGCCGTCCCAGGCGTCGAACTTGGCGCGGCCGACCATGTCGGTGAAGCCGGGGCGCTTGCCCTCCACATCGCCGGCGGTGGCCTGCTTGTACAGGGCGTAGATCTTCAGCAGCGTCATGTTGTCCGGCTTCTCGGGCAGCTGCTTGCTTTCGCTCACGGCTTGCTCGAAGAGGGCTTTCAGATCGGCCATGGTCGGTCTCCTGCGGTGTCGGGTGTGGGAAAGTCTGGCTTGACGCTGGCGATGTTACCCAGCATCGTCACCGGCTGGTTCGCCCATTGTCTAGAGGAAGCTCCCCATGTCCGCACCCCGCGCCGAGCGCATGTCACGCGTCGACTACGCCTGGCTGCGCATGGATTCCGACGCCAACCTGATGATGATCGTCGGCGTCTGGCTGCTCGAGCCGGCGCTGGGTCTGGCTGAACTGCGCGAGCGCGTCGGCGGGGCGCTGCTGAAATATGGGCGCTTCCGCCAGAAGGTGGTGCACGATGCGTTGGGCGCCAGCTGGGTCGAGGACGAGGCCTTCGACCTCGGTCACCATGTCACTGCCGAGACCCTGGAGGTGCCCGCCGGCACCGCGCCGCTGGAGGCCCTGAAGACCCGCGTGGCCGAACTCACCGGCGAGCCGCTCGATGCCAATCGGCCGCTGTGGCAGTTTCGGCTGGTCGAGTGGCTCGACGCGGGCGACGGCCAGGGCCGCAGCGCACTGATTGCCCGTGTCCACCATTGCGTGGGCGATGGCATCGCGCTGATCTCGGTACTGCTGTCGATCACCGATGGCGGCACGCCGCCGCCGGTGCGTGAGCACGACGACGGGCCACCCGCCGACTCGGCCGAATGGCTGGCCGAGGTCTTCATCAAGCCGGTGGCCGACGTGACGATCAGGGCGATCGGCCTGACGGGCGACGGCATGGCCAGATCGATCGAGCTGATGGCCCACCCCACGCAGCCGCTCAGCGGCGGCCTGGAGATCGCCCGCATCGGCGCCCAGGCGGTGTCCGACCTGGCCTCGCTGGCGCTGATGCCCGACGACTCGCCCACGCGCCTGAAGGGCAAGGCCACGCCGGGCAAGCGGGTGGCCTGGGGCGAGCCGCTGCCGCTGACCGAGGTCAAGGCGGTGGGTCAGGCGCTGGACGCCTCGATCAACGACGTGCTGCTGAGCTGCGTGGCCGGCGCGATCGGCAGCTACCTGCGCGAGCAGGGCGAGGACACGGCGGGCAAGGAGATCCGCGCGATGATTCCGTTCAACCTGCGCCCGCTGGACCAGGCCTGGAAGCTGGGCAACCGCTTCGGCCTGGTGCCGCTGGTGCTGCCGATCGGCATCGAGCACCCGATCGAGCGTCTGGCGGCGGTGCGCGCGCGCATGAACGCGCTCAAGGGCGGCTACCAGCCGGTGCTGGTGTTCGCGCTGCTGGCGCTCGCCGGCCTGCTGGTCAAGCCGGCGCAGGACGCGTTGCTCAACCTCTTCGCCAAGAAGACCACCGCGGTGATGACCAACGTGCCCGGCCCGCGCGAGGCGCTGCGCATGTGCGGCCGCACGATCCGCCAGGTGATGTTCTGGGTGCCCCAGAGTGGCGACATCGGCCTGGGCGTGAGCATCCTCAGCTATGCCGGCGGGGTGCAGTTCGGCCTGATCACCGACGACGCGATGTGCCCGGACCCGGAAGCGATCATCGAGCGCTTCCAGCCCGAGTTCGAGCAGCTGCTGTACCTGGCGCTGATGCTGCCCTGGGGTGAAGAGGCTGTCGCGGCGGCCTGACGCCGCGGGCTGACCCCGCGGGCCGCAGGGCCGCCCCAAGGCCAGCGGAGCCCCCTTGGGGGGTGGCGACGCCGCGCAGCGGCTAGCCTGGGGGCGCCAGTTTCAGTCTTCCAGTTCGGCCTTGGCCATCTCCACGTCCAGACGTTCCATCGCGTCCATCGGCGTGCAGGCGGCGGCCTCCTGGTACAGCGCCTCGGCCTCGGCCATGCGCTTGTCACCCTCCAGCATCACCAGGCCATTGGCGAACTCCACGCGGGCGATGGCGCTGGCCGGGTTGAGCTTGAGCGCTTCCTTGTAGAGCTTCAGGCCGGTGGCGGCATCGGCGCCCTGGGTCTTGCCGAGCAGCTTGCCGACCTTGTCGATCACCTCGGCGTGGAAGGCAGCCAGCGCGATGTGGGCGTCGGCGTGCTTGGGGCTCAGCTTGATCGCGGTTTCCAGCGCGGTCTTGACCTTCCCACCCAGGCCCTGGGCCAGCGCCTTGGTCACGCTGATGCCCTGGCTGTAGCGGCCCAGCGCGTAGGCCTGCAGATAGTGGGCGTTGGCGTTCTTGGGCTCCGCCTCGGCCAGCGCGCCGGCGCGCTCGGCCACTTCGGTGAACAGCGCCAGCTTGACCTTCTCGCTCTTTTCCAGGTAGTTGGCGTAGATCGCCTGCGCCTTGTTGGCCGCGTTCAGACCCGAGCCACCGGCCTTCAGGCCGGCCTCCACCGCCTTCTGGAACTGGCCCGCGTGGTAGAGCGCCCAGGCGGCCTGCGAGGCCTCGTCCTTGGGCCAGGGCTCGGCGTCGCCGGCGTGCAGACGGGCCCAGTGCTTCTTCAGCGCCGCGGCGTCATAGGTGTAGTCGGCAGCGTCGTAGGGGAAGGCGGTCCACTTGGCCATGGGGTGTCTCCTGTGGGTGTTGTTGGGGCTGCGGAATCAGGCTTGGCGGTAATCGGCCGCCAGTCGGTGAAGGTGGTCGCGCTGGGCGGGCTCCAGGTAGGGCTCGAGCAGGCTCAGCGCGTGCCAGGCGCCACGCGCCAGCGTGGTGGCGGCGTGCTCGGCCTCCAGGGCCTTGCGCGGTTCGCGCACGTACTCGTAGCTCAGCCAGTAGGTCAGCACCACCACCATGGCCTGGGCCACGGCGGGGCTGGTCGACATGTCGGCGCGCAGCGCCCGGCCGCGCGACAGACCGCGCAGCAGCGCTTCGACCGCTTGCGTCTTGTGCTTGAGGACGAACTGGAAGTGGGTCTCGAGGCGGCGGTTCTTGCTGAGCAGGTCGTTGAGGTCGCGGTAGAGGAAGCGGTAGTCCCAGATCAGCTCGAAGAGCATATGGAAGAACAGCCAGGCGTCCTCGACATGGCGCACATCATCGGCGGCGTGCAGCAACTCGTTCAGCGCCTTTTCGTAACGGTCGAAGAGCGCGTTGATCAGCTCGTCCTTGGCCGGGTAGTGGTAGTACAGGTTGCCCGGGCTGATGCCCATCTCCGCCGAGATCAGCGTGGTCGAGACATTCGGCTCGCCGAAGCGGTTGAACAGGTCCAGCGTGACCTCGAGGATGCGCTCGGCGGTGCGGCGGGGTTTCTTGGGGGAGGACGGGCTGGCCATGGTGCGCGATGTCAGCCGGCCAATCTAGCACCAAGGCAGGGCGCGGGGTTTGGTGGTCCTCCCTACAATACGCGTCCATGCCTGCCGTTTCCTTTCAAGAGGTCGCCAAGACCTTCAGCGGCGCGCGGGGACAGGTGCGGGCGCTCGACGGCGTCAGCTTCGACATCGAGCCAGGCGAGTTCTTCGGCCTGCTCGGCCCCAACGGCGCCGGCAAGACCACCCTGATCAGCATCCTCGCCGGGCTCGCCCGCGCCAGCGCCGGCCGCGTCACGGTGATGGGCCACGACGTGGTGGCGGACTATGCCGAGGCCCGGCGCGCGCTGGGCATCGTGCCGCAGGAGCTGGTCTTCGACCCGTTCTTCAACGTGCGCGAGGCGCTGCGCATCCAGAGCGGCTACTTCGGCGTGCGCCACAACGACGACTGGATCGACGAGTTGCTCGCCGGCCTGGGCCTGGCCGACAAGGCCGGCGCCAATATGCGCCAGCTCTCGGGCGGCATGAAGCGCCGCGTGCTGGTGGCGCAGGCGCTGGTGCACAAGCCGCCGGTCATCGTGTTGGACGAGCCCACCGCCGGCGTGGACGTGGAGCTGCGCCAGACGCTGTGGCAGTTCATCGCCCGCTTCAACAAGCAGGGCCACACCGTGCTGCTGACGACGCACTACCTGGAAGAGGCCGAGGCAC
>JAFLDI010000199.1 GCA_017302485.1 Burkholderiales bacterium
GGCCACGCGGCGCAGCCGGCAGCAGGCGCACCTGGCCTGAGTGGCGCTCGACGATCTCGCGCACGATGGCCAGGCCCAGGCCGCAGCCGCTGCCGTCGTGCCGGGCGCGGGTGAAGCGCTCGAACATGCGCTCGCGGTCGGCCTCGGGCAGACCGGGGCCGTCGTCCTCCACCTCCACACAGACCTGCGCGCCGTTACGCCGCACGCGCACCGTCACCACCCGGCCGGCGCCGGCGTAGCGCACGGCGTTGTCGATCAGGTTGTGCAGCGCCTCGCGCAGCAGCAGCGCGATGCCCTCGACCTGAGTGTCTTCGGGCGCCGGCGCGGGCTCGGGCTCGTCGTAGCCCAGGTCCACTCCCGCGGCCAGCGCGCGCGGCACCCACTCGGCGGTCAGTTCGCGCGCCAGCCGCGCCAGGTCCAGCACCGCGCGGTCCTGGCGCGAGGCCGACTCAGGCTCGGCGCGCGCCAGTGTCAGCAACTGGTTGACCAGGTGCGCGCTGCGCGCGGCGCTCTCGTGCACCCGGGTCAGCCGGGCCTGCAGCGCCGGGTCGGTGGCCTCGCGCAGCGCCAGCTCGGTCTGGCTCTTCAGCCCGGCCAGCGGCGTGCGCAGCTGGTGCGCGGCGTCCGAGATGAAGCGCTTTTGCGCCGCCACACTGTGCTGCACCTCGGCCAGCAGGGTGTTGATGGCGCGGGCCAGCGAGCGCACCTCAGGCGGCGCCGCCTCGATCTCGATCGGTGCCAGGTCGTTGGCAGTCTGGCCGCGCACCCGCTGCTGCAGCTGGTCCAGCGGCTGCAGGCCAGCGCGGATGCCGGCCCAGACGATCAGCGTCATCAGCACCACCAGCACCGACAGCGGCAGCGCAGTGTCCAGCAGGATGCGCCGCGCCAGCTCCTCGCGGTTGGCGCGCGAGCGGCCCACCTGCACCAGCATCATGCCGTCCGACGCGCCCTCGGCGGCAAAGGGCAGGTACAGCGCCACCATGCGCACCGGCTCGGGCGCGGCCTCGGTTCGGGCCGGGTCGGGCAGCAGGCTGTCGTAGTGGTAGGGCTCGCCCAGGCGCGGCTCGGGGATGTCGGGCACCGGCAGGTTGGGCGTGCCGATCAGGAACTGACCCGGTGGCGAACTGACGGCGTAGAGCACGCGGTCCGACGGGTCGGCCTCGAGGATCTCCTGCGCCGAGCGCGGGAAGTCGATGTACAGGCCGGTGGCAGTGGGCTTGATCTGCCGCGCCAGCGCGCGCGAGGCCTGCACCAGGCTGGCGTCGATCGCCTCCTGCACATAGTGGCCGGCCAGCTTGTAGGTGAAGCCCGCCGCCGCCAGCCACAGCACCACCTGCGGCAGCAGCAGCCACAGCAGCAACTGGCGGTGCAGCGAGCGTGCACCGGGCAGGCGGGCCAGGTGACGCAGGCTGTCCATGCCTCAGGCGCGGGCAGTATCGGGTTCGAGCAGGTAGCCCAGGCCGCGCACCGTGCGGATCGACAGGCCGGAGTCTTCCAGCTTGCGGCGAAGGCGGTGGATGAAGACCTCGATCGAGCCGGCCGCGCCGGGGTCGGCGCCGTCGACCGCCCAGGCCTGGACGATCTCGTCCTTGGTGACCACCTGCTCGCGACGGCCCAGCAGCAGCTCCAGCAGCAGCCACTCGCGGGGGCTGAGCTCCAGCGCCTGGCCATCCACCGTGGCGCGGCGGGCGGGACGGTCAAACACCAGCCGACCCAGGCCGATGTCGCCGGCGGCCGGCCGGCTGCGGCGCAGCAGCGCGTGCAGGCGGGCCTCCAGTTCGGGGAAATCGAAGGGCTTGGTCAGGTAGTCGTCGGCCCCGGCGTTCAGGCCGGCGACGCGGTCGGCCAGGCTGTCCAGCGCAGTCAGCACCAGCACCGGCACTGGCTTGCGCGCCTCGCGTACGCGGCGCAGCACGGTCAGGCCATCGACCATCGGCAGACCCAGGTCCAGCACCGCCACGTCCCAGGGCTGGCGCAGCAGCAGGTACTCGGCCACCGCGCCGTTGGGTGCATGCTCGACCTGGAAGCCGGCCTGCTGCAGCTGGGCCGACAGCGCATCGGCCAGGATGGCGTCGTCCTCGGCAAGCAACAGGGTGGTGGCGCTGGGCATGGTGGCCCGGACTGTAGCGCGGCCGTGGCGTGGAGCGCACAACCTAGGGTTAACGTTCAATTAACACCCTTTCCATTTCATTAAGAATCAGATCAAGGTGCCCCAGTGCACCGGCTGTTCTCGCGTTCCATCCACAGGAGACATCCCATGACCCATGCCCGCGCTCGACAGCGGCGCTCCCTCTCGTCGCCCGGCATCCGTGCGGTGCGTCTGTCGCCGCTGGCCCTGGCCAGCCTGCTGGTGCTGGGCACCCCGGCGGGCAGCGCTGTGGCCCAGGACGCCCAGGACTCGCAGACCGTGGTCGTGACCGGCATCCGCCGCTCGATCGAGACCTCGGTGGCCATCAAGCGCGAGTCCGCGTCGGTGGTCGAGGCCGTCTCGGCCGAGGACCTGGGCAAGCTGCCCGACATCAGCATCGCCGAGTCGCTGGCCCGCCTGCCCGGCCTGACGGCGCAGCGCGTGAACGGCCGTGACCAGGTGCTGTCGGTGCGCGGCATGGCGCCCAAGTTTGGCGTCACGCTGCTCAATGGCCGCGAGGTGGTCTCCACCGGCGACAACCGCTCGGTCGAGTACGACCAATTCCCCAGCGAACTGATCAACGGCGCGGTGGTCTACAAGACGCCGGACGCCAGCCTGTCCTCGCAGGGCCTGGCCGGTACGGTCAACATGAGCACCGTGCGCCCGCTGGATTTCCGCGAGCGCATCGTCAGCATCGGCGTGCGTGGCGAGCGCAACAGCAACGGCGCACAGGTGCCCGGCAGCAGTGCCACCGGCAACCGCCTGAGTGTGTCCTATGTGGACCAGTTCGCCGACAACACCGTGGGTCTGGCATTGGGCTTTGCGCACCTGGACAGCACCAGCCAGGAGCGCTATTTCAAGCACTGGTGGTGGGGCAACTCGGCGATCTGGGGCGGCGCCTTCCGCGGTCTGGAGAACACCGACCCGTCCAAGGCACCGCACACCCTGCAGGGCTTCGAAACCGGCGTCACCGCCACCAAGCAGGTGCGCGATGGCGCACTGGCCGTGCTGGAGTTCAAGCCCAACAAGGACCTGCGCAGCCAGGTCGACCTGTACTACTCCAAGTTCAGTCAGGATGCCCAGGGTCGCGAGCTGCAGGCCGACCTGTCGCCCAACTGGTCGGGTGACGGCACGCCCGGCCACGAAGCCAACGGCGGCCCGATCTACAGCAACCCCAAGACCATCACGCTGGGCAACGACAGCTACCTGGTCGGCGGCCGCGTGACCAATGTCGACCCCCGCATCCTGACCCGTTACGGCCAGCGCGACGACACCATCACTGCGCTGGGCTGGAACACCGAGGCCAACCTCGGCACCGGCTGGAAGGGTGTGGCCGACCTGAGCTGGTCCAAGGCCAAGCGCGACGAACTGGTGGGCGAGGCCTATGCCTCCGCCACCACCCTCAGCGGCTTCGACTTCGTGGCCAATCCCACCGGCGGCTTCTCGCAATTCACGCCCATCACCGACTACGGCAACCCCGCCAACATCCAGCTGCGCGGGCTGTCGGGTTGGGGCAACCTGAACGGCGTGGGACAGGCTGGTTCGCTGTCACCCATCAACGTCAGCGACGAGCTCAAGTCGCTGCGCCTGGGTGTCAAGAAGGACCTGAACTGGGGGGCGGTGAGCGGCTTCGAGGGCGGTGTCAACCACTCCCAGCGCAGCAAGGACCGCAACAGCACGCAGACCATCTACGCGCTGAAGAACGGCACGGCCTGTGTCGGCAGTGATGTCTGCCAGCCCTTCCCCGCCGGCCTGCTGCAGTCGCCTGTGAACATGGCATTCTCCAAGGTGCCAGGGCTGGTCAGCTTCGACATGATGGCAGCCATCAACGCCGGCCTGTACAACTCCGGCGTGGTCAACCAGTCGTCGGCGCCTGGCCGCATCTGGGGGGTCGATGAGAAGGTCACCACGGCCTATGGCAAGCTGGACCTGGATTTCAACGCCGGTGTTCCCGTGCGCGGCAACCTGGGTCTGCAGGTGGTGCATGCCAACCAGAGTTCGACCGGCCTGGCCTGGGACTCCAACGCCAACGCCGCCACGTCGATGACCTTCGGCACCAGCTACACCGACGTACTGCCCAGCCTGAACCTGGTGGCCGAGTTGCAGCCCTCGCTGCTGATGCGTTTCGGCATGGCCAAGGTGGTGGCACGTCCCAACATGGACGACATGCGCGCCGGCTTCTCGGCCAGCGTGGCCACCAGCGGGCAGACCATGGGTACCTGGTCGGGCTCGGGCGGCAATCCGTTCCTCGAGCCGTGGCGCGCCCGGGCGATCGACATCTCCCTGGAAAAGTACTTCGGCAAGCGCAGCTATGTATCGATTGCCGGCTTCCACAAGAAGCTGTCCAACTCGATCTACGTCGAGGACTTCGACTTCGACTTCTCCGGCTTCCCGAACACCTCGGGGACCACACCGATCAGCAACATCGGCAAGCTGACCGCACCTGTCAATGGCAAGGGCGGGCATGTGGCGGGTCACGAGATCACCGCGGCGCTGGAGGGCAATCTGCTGAGTCCGTCGCTGGATGGCTTCGGCGTGATCGCCAGCTACTCGCACACGGTCAGCAACCTGCCGGGTACCGCCAACAACGGCCGCGCTGCCTTGAACCGCACGCTGGAAGGCCTGTCCGGCGAGGTCTACTCGCTGCAGGGCTACTATGAGAAGAACGGCTGGCAGTTCCGCGTGGCGCAGCGCTATCGCTCGAAGTTCGTCGCCGAGGTGCGTGGCGTGTGGATCGACAAGTCCTTGTCGGCCATCGATGCCGAGAAGGTCACCGACCTGCAGCTGGGTTACAGCTGGGAGTCGGGCGCGCTCAAGGGCGTGTCGGTGCTGCTGCAGGTCAACAACCTGGACAACACGCCGTACAAGACCGCGCTGGCGGACGACTCGTCCACCTCCACGCCGCTGCGCATGATGCCCGAGCGCTACATCGAGTACGGGCGGCGCTACCTGCTGGGTGTGAACTACAAGTTCTGATCCCGGCCCTCACGCGGGGCGGCTCTTGCAGGCATCTGCTGCATGGCCGCCCCGCTCGTCCCCTCGACGAGAGAACGATTGCACGATGTTCGACGCCGCGACGGCGCGCCAACTGCGCCGCACCGACTTCCCGCCCGATTTCCGCTGGGGCTGCTCCACCTCTTCGTACCAGATCGAGGGCGCCATTGATGAAGGCGGCCGCGGCGAGTCGATCTGGGACCGCTTCTGCGCCCAGCCCGGTCGCATCCGCGATGGCAGCAGCGGCGCCGTCGCTTGTGACCACTACCACCGCTGGCCCGAAGACCTGAACCTGGCGCAGTCGCTGGGTGTCAATGCCTACCGCTTCTCGATCGCCTGGCCGCGCATCCAGCCCACGGGCCGCGGGCCGGCGCTGCAGGCCGGGCTGGATTTCTACGAGCGCCTGGTCGACGGCATGCTCGAGCGCGACCTGCAGCCCTGGGCCACGCTCTACCACTGGGACCTGCCGCAGGCACTGCAGGACCAGGGCGGCTGGGCCCGGCGCGAGACCGTCGACGCCTTCGTCGACTATGCCGGCCAGGTGGTGCGCCGGCTCGGCGACCGGGTTCGCCACTGGATCACTCACAACGAGCCCTGGTGCACCGCCTTCCTGGGCCACGCCGAGGGCAACCACGCCCCCGGGGTGAAGCACTTCGGCACCGCCATCCAGGTCTGCCACCACCTGCTGCTGTCGCATGGCCGCGCGGTGCCGGTGATCCGCGAGGCCTGCCCTGGCGCCCAGGTGGGCATCACGCTGAGCCTGCACCCCATCCACGCCGCCAGTGCAGCACCAGCCGACCTGGCCGCCGTGCGCCGCCACGACGGCCTGCGCAACCGCTGGTTCCTTGACCCGTTGCACGGCCGCGGCTACCCGGCCGACACGTTGGCGCTGCTCGGCCATCTGGCGCCCGCTGTGGAGCCCGGGGACCTGGCCGCCATCGCCACCCCCACCGACTTCCTGGGCATCAACTACTACTTCCCCGAAGAGGTGGCCGATGCCCCCGGCCACGGCCCGCTGGCCACCCGCGTGGTCGAGCGCGAGGGGGTGGAGCGCACCGCCTTTGGCTGGGAGGTGTCGCCCGATGGCATGGTGGCCCTGCTGACCCGCGTGCAGCGCGACTACCAGCCCGGCCCGATCTACCTGACCGAGAACGGCTCGACCTGGGACGACCACGTCGGCCCCGACGGCCAGATCGACGACCCGCAGCGCCTGGACTACCTGGCGCGCCACCTGGCCGCCGCCCGCGAGGCGCTGCGCCAGGGCGTGCCGCTTCGGGGCTATTTCGCCTGGAGCCTGCTGGACAACTTCGAGTGGGCCGAGGGCTACACCCGCCGTTTCGGCCTGACCTACGTCGACTACGCCACGCAGCGCCGCACCCTCAAATCCAGCGGACACTGGTACGCCCGTTTCCTGCGCGCCTGAGACCCTGCCCCATGCCCGTGCCACCGCGTCTTCTGCTGCC